>CANFYD010000218.1 GCA_947450745.1 Burkholderiales bacterium | reverse complement strand
TCGGATCGGTTGGGTGTTGAAGGATTTAAAGGGCTTATGGCGCGTACTTTTACTTACCGCGCGAACCTGAAATCCGATAAAACGCTGCAGTGCACAAATACTGGCGGAGTCGCCAGCCTTGCCAACCGAACGCTCTGAGGCCGCCCTATGCTGTACCAACTCTTTGAAACTCAGCGCGCATTGATGAGCCCGTTTTCGGAGTTCGCCAGCGCCGCAGGCAAGCTGTATAGCCACCCGCTGTCGCCGTTCTCCCACTCCCCCCTGTCGCAACGCGTTTCGGCCGGGCTGGACTTGATGCACCGCTTGGCCAAGGAGTACGAGAAGCCAGAGTTCGGTATTCGCGGTGTCGAAGTTGACGGCGTCGAAGTCGCCATTCAAGAGTTGGTGGCCGAAACCAAACCGTTTTGCCGGCTGTTGCGTTTCAAGCGCTACACCGACGATCTGGCCGTGCTGTCGAAGATGAAGGATCAGCCGACCGTCTTGGTCGTGGCCCCCTTGTCCGGCCACCACAGCACCTTGCTGCGCGACACGGTGCGCGAGTTGCTGAAAGATCACAAGGTCTTCATCACCGACTGGACCGATGCGCGCATGGTGCCGCTGGAGGCTGGCGCTTTCCACTTGGCCGACTACGTCACTTACGTACAAGATTTCATCCGCCTGATCGGCCCCGAATGCCACGTCATTTCGGTCTGCCAGCCAACCGTGCCGGTGTTGGCTGCCATCTCGCTGATGGGCAGCAACGGTGAGCAGACGCCACGCAGCATGACGATGATGGGCGGGCCGATTGATGCCCGCAAGAGTCCGACGGCCGTCAACAACCTGGCGATGAACAAACCGTTCAGCTGGTTCGAGAACAATGTGATTTACCGCGTGCCGACCAACTTCCCTGCGGCCGGTCGCGCCGTCTACCCGGGCTTTTTGCAGCACACCGGCTTTGTTGCGATGAACCCGGACCGCCACGCCACCTCGCATTACGACTATTTCCTCGACCTGATGCGTGGCGACGACGACGGTGCAGAAGCGCATCGGCAGTTCTACGACGAGTACAACGCCGTGCTCGACATGCCAGCCGAGTACTACCTGGAGACCATCAAGACGGTGTTCCAAGACTTCTCGCTGGTTCACGGCACCTGGGAAGTCAACGGCCAATTGGTGCGCCCGCAAGACATCCGCGGTACCGCGCTGCTGACCGTCGAAGGCGAGCTTGACGACATTTCAGGGGCTGGCCAGACGCGTGCGGCACACCTGCTGTGCTCGGGCATCGAAACCGAGCATCAGTACCACTACGACGTGGTCGGTGCCGGCCACTACGGCATTTTTGCCGGTCGCCGCTGGCGCGAGCTGGTGTATCCCGAAGTGCGCAGCTTCATCGCCAAGTACGACCAGGTCGGCGCGGCACCCACAGCGCTGCGGGCCACCACAGTAGAAGCTGCGTCGGTGCAAGAAGCGGTTCTGGATCAAGCTGAAGTTGAAGCGACCGAGTCGGTTGAAGCCGCGCAATCGGCCCGCCCGACCGCCCGCAATAAAAAGCGAGCTTGAAGGCAGCGGCGCTCTTGACCGCTGATCCCGCACTGCTTGCCCGCATCGAGGCGGCGCTGCCGCAAACGCAGTGCACCCGTTGCGGCTTCCCTGACTGCCGGACCTACGCTGAAGCGATAGTCGCTGACAAAGCGGATATCAACCAATGCCCGCCTGGCGGTGCTGAGGGCATAGCTCGGCTGGCCGCATTGACCGGCCGCCCCGCTCTGCTCCTGGCCGCGACACACGGACTCGAAGGGCCGCGCTGGTTGGCGGTCATCGACGAGGCTTGGTGCATTGGCTGCACTTTGTGCATCAAGGCCTGCCCGGTCGACTGCATCGTCGGTGCGCCCAAGCAAATGCATCTGGTGGTGGACGAGCAGTGCACGGGCTGTGAGCTCTGCTTGCCGGCCTGCCCGGTCGACTGCATTTCGCTGGTCAACGTGACGGGCGCAAAGACCGGCTGGGCGGCCTGGAGCGCGCCACAGGCCGACGCTGCACGCAAGCGCTATCAATTCCACCAGCTGCGTGAAACGCGTGAGTCGCTGGAGAACGACAGCCGTTTGCTGGTCAAGGCGGAAGCCAAATTAGCCGACCTCGCCGAGGCGTCACGGATCACCGACTCGGTTGAGCTGGATCACAAACGGGTATCGATTGAAGCGGCGCTGGCCCGCGCGCGCGCCAAACGGCAAGGCTGAAGCGAGCGAATAGAAAGGTCGGAAAGGGTAAAGCGGGCGGACTTCAAGCCACAGGCCAATCCTCGCAGCGCCCCAACTGGACGCCCTCTCGGGCCAATAACTCACCGGCTTCGGCGCTCAGCCAGAAGGCCAGCTCTTGAGTTCGCGCCTGCCGAATCGCGTCCGGCCGTGTTTCAGTGCCACCAGCACGGCCAGGATGCGTCATCAGCAAACCGCCGTCGGGCAGTGAGCGCAACCATGAAGCCACCCGTTCAGAAAAGCGGGCGGCGGGCGCAAAGTCGTACACACCGGCAAAGTCGAGGTTCATCCGCAAGCCTGCCGGCCTCGCAGTCCGGCGCAAGGCCGCCGCCCCCAAGCCGGCAATGATCGCTGCCTTGCCGCCACGCCACACCCGGCTGCGGGTGGAGCGTAGCGCACAGGCACTGCCATAGCGCTGTGTCAATTCGGCACACACGGCGCTGCGCAGGACGGGCAACTGGTGCACATGCTGATGGCCGTCGAGATAGTCGGGCGCGCACTGCAGGGCCGCTTCGAAGCCGTCCAGTTGCCTGGCCACCCAGTTGCGAGCTTGAGTCGCATCGACACGGCGCAAATAAGTGGCAGTCAGCCAGCCGTTCAGGCTCCGGCCAACGGCGTAGTTTGCAAATTCATTGACGTCCAGATGCAATCCGAAGTCAGCCGCACCCGCACGTTCGCGCAGCGCCGGCGCCCACTCCGGCCAGGTGGGTGACAGCGTCATGCAACTGGTGGCACTGACGCGACCCGCATCGATGCAATCGAGGATGCCTTGGCTGACGGCAGCATCGAAACCGTAATCATCGGCGCAGATCTGGATACGCCGATTCATGCCTGACGGGCTCGGAAGGCCCAATGACGGCTCAAAAACCAGGTCAGGCCCGCCACCGCGATCAACACCAGCAGCAAGGCCAGGCGGTACTCCATGCCGAGGTCGAGCAACATAGCGTAGAGCAATTCATTGCCGGTAAACCCCAGCAAGGCCACCAACGCAAAGCGGGGCAAAGCCTGCTGTGCGCGGGCCTGCTGGGCTGCAAAACTGAGACGGTGATGGCCAATGAAGCTGACGACAAAAGCGACTGCAAAACCGATGACATTGGCCAGCAAGGCCGCCATCTGCCAGTTCGAAACCAACCACCACACCATCGCAAAATGCACAGCCGCAGCGCTGCTGCCGACCAACAAGAACCACAGCATGGCCCTCACTCGGCTTGCGCCCCAGCAATGGGCGGCGTGAGCTCTTGAACCAGATACAGCGGACGCTGTTTGACCTCGTCGAAGACGCGACCGAGATATTCGGCAATGATGCCCAGGCAAAGCAATTGCACACCGGCCAAGAAGGTAATGGACACCGCCAGGGTCGCGAAACCCGACACCTCGATGCCGAGCAGCGACTTTTCGGCCACCGTCCAGAGGCCAAACATCACTGACGCGACGGACACCACCAAGCCGATCACCGACACCAGCCGCAGCGGCACCTTGCTGAACGCGGTCATGCCGACGATGGCCAAGGACAGCAGGTGCGAGAAGTTGTAGTTCGATGTGCCTTGAGTCCGGTCGTGGGGGATGAATTCGATCGCTTTGGATTTGAAGCCGACCCAGGCAAACAAGCCCTTCATGTAGCGCGCGCGCTCGGGCAAGCTGCGCAAAGCCAGCACCACGCGGCGGTCCAGCAAGCGAAAATCGCCCGCATCGGCGGGCAGCTTGAAGCGCGAGCCCCACTGCATCAGCCAATAAAACACCTGCGTATAGCTGCGCCGCATCAACGTCTGCGACAGGTAACGACCGGTCTGGACTGCGTAAACGACGTCATACCCGGCGCGCCAGGCCGGCAACATCTCCAGCAGCGTGGCGATGGGGTGCTGGCCGTCGGAGTCCATGGTGACCACGACATCGCCGTCGGCCGCGTCGAGGCCAGCGCTGAGTGCCGCCTCTTTGCCGAAGTTGCGCGATAAGCGCAGCAAACGCACCGGCAAGCCTTGCTGAATCAGCCCGTGGACCAGCAAGGCGGTGTCGTCGCTGCTGCCGTCATCGATCACCAGCAACTCGATGCGCCGCGCCATGCCCTGCAATTGGGTACACAGCTCAGGCAGCAGCCATTGCAAATTCAGCGCCTCATTGAAAGCAGGCAATACCACCGACATCAAGTTCGGCACAGCGCGGCTTGCAGCCACGACGGGCACCGTCGCCGCGGTGTTGTGCAGCGGCGGAGCAATCATTTGTTTCATTCGCTAAGTCCAATCGTCGCGTCGTCGCGGAACAGGCAGTTCCTCTTGTTGCAGAGCAGCGCGTTGCCAGGCATTTTCGCAGCCTCGCTGAAAGGCCGCACTGTAAAGCCGGGTGCGCCTGCCGCGCCGGGCATGCCGACATAGAGCCGCCCTGCCGTGTAAAAGTAAGCGGAATAAGGCGGCTTGTCTTGATAGCGCAAGCCACAGTCCTGCCCGGCGCAAGCTCGCTCGTAGGCTTGAATCAAGGTCAAGTCCGAGTTCTCTGACCCAATGCCGGGGAGCTTGAAAAAATAAGCCCAGGCAAAAACGATCAACAAGGCCAGCGCCAAGAACCAGCTGCGCGCCTGTGCCAGAGCCGCTGTCGGCAACGCGCACAGGGTCAGGATCGCCACGCCGGGCAAGGCCGTCATCGCATAAGTCCAGATCAGGTTGTGGGCGAAAGTGAATAGCAGCAGTGGTGCCAGGGCAATGCAGAGCGCAAAGGCACGCAATTCCGCCGTTTGGGCGGATAGCTGAGTGGCTGCATGGTCTAGACCAGCAGCAGCATTACGCCGATTCATCAGCCGCTGAAACAACCACCACAGACCGCGCAGCAACAGCAGCAACAAAGCAGGTAAGGCAGCCAGCGCGGTAAACAACCAGATCATGCCCAGCGGTTGAGCATGTGCGAAGCCATAACGGTCCCCTTGCCAGCCCGGCTGGATAAACCGCATCACATGCTCGCCCAGCACGAAATAGTTCAAAAAGCCCGGCGTTTTCAACTCGGCCAACACATACCAAGGCAGTGCCGCGCCCAGGCAAATCAGCCAACTCCAGGGGTCACGCAGCAAGGTGGCGACAACCGGCCAATGGCGACGCCAAGTGGCATGCACCAAGATGGGCAAGAGCGCCAGGACAGCCGCAGCCGGGCCCTTGGTCAGCAAGGCAAGCGCCAATCCGAAGGCCAGCCATCGACCGGCGCGCGTGCGCGCGGAGCCCTCGGTCTGCAGAACCCGCCACCAAGCGGCGTGCACCCACAACACCGTCGCCGATAAAGTGGCGTCGGTCATCACCGCGCCGGCACTGACAAAAAACAAGGGACTCAGGGCCAGCAACACCAGGGCCACGCAAACCTGCAGTCGGGACAAAGTACCCGCCAGCATCCAGGCCAAAGCACCCAAAGCTCCCACACTCCACAGCAGGGCCGGCAAGCGAGCGGCCCACGCGCTGAAGCCGAACAGTTGTAGCGCCAAAGCCTGACCCCAAGTCGCCAAAGGTGGCTTGGCCCAGAACACTTCGGTGGGTGTGACGTGCGGGCTGAGCCAGTCGCCCAGGACCACCATCAAACGGGCAATTTCTGCGTAACGTGCCTCGGTGTGATCGGTCAGCGGCACGGCATCCAAGCTCAGCAAACGCAGCAAGGCCGTCAAGCCGAGGACCCAAAGCCAGGGGCGATGCGCTCGGGCGAGCCGGGAGGATTGAGATTCCAAGGTCATCGAGATGTACGACAGAAAAGGGATGCCATGATGCCTGACATCGCTTTGCTCCTTTCAAGAAATGAACACCCGCCAAATTTCACTTTTCTTTCAAACCTTGCAGGCCGTCAATCCGGCCCCCCAAACAGAGCTGGAATACACCAGCGTGTTTGAACTGTTGGCGGCCGTCCTGCTGTCGGCGCAGGCCACCGATGTCAGCGTCAACAAAGCGACCAAGCGGCTTTTCCCGGTTGCCAACACACCGCAAAAAATCCTCGCCTTGGGTGAACAGGGTTTGAGCGAGTACATCCGCACGATCGGGCTTTATCACAGCAAGGCCAGGCACTTGATCGCCACCTGCGAGATCCTGACCCAACAGTTTGGCGGCCGAGTACCGCGCACGCGCGAGGCGCTGGAGTCCTTGCCCGGGGTGGGGCGGAAAACGGCAAACGTCGTGTTGAACGTCGCTTTCGGCGAACCCACGATGGCGGTGGACACACATATTTTCAGAGTCAGCAATCGCACCGGCTTGGCCCCGGGCAAGACGCCGCTGGCGGTGGAACAGGGTTTGCTCAAGCGCATTCCGCAGGAATTCATGGTCGACGCCCACCACTGGCTGATTCTGCATGGCCGCTACGTTTGCCAAGCGCGGCGGCCGCTATGCGAAAGCTGTTCGGTCCGCCCGCAGTGCGACCAGGGTCGCCGCCTACAATCTTCGCTTGCT
>CANFYD010000217.1 GCA_947450745.1 Burkholderiales bacterium | reverse complement strand
GGCAAACAAATCGATGCCGACGCGGCCATACAACTGGCGTTTGGCCTCGGCCACATACATATTGCCGGGCCCGACGATCATGTCCACCGGCGCGATCGAGTCCGTGCCAATGGCCATCGCTGCCACGGCTTGGATGCCGCCGAGCACCAGGATCTGGTCGGCCCCGGCAAAGTGCATCGCAGCCACGATGGCCGGATGGGCCGCGCCCTGAAACGGCGGCGCTGTCGAGATCACCCGGGCTACGCCGGCCACCTTGGCCGTCAGCACACTCATGTGAGCCGAGGCAATCAGTGGGTATTTGCCGCCGGGAATGTAGCAACCGACCGCATTCACCGGAATGTGCTTGTGACCCAGCACCACACCGGGCAAGGTTTCGACTTCAACGTCTTTCATGCTGTCGCGCTGAATCTGCGCGAAATTGCGAATCTGCGTCTGTGCGAAGCGGATGTCCTCCAGCTCGCGCGGCGAGAGCTTTTTCACCGCAGCTTCGATGTCGGCCTGTGACAGTGTGAAATCGGCCGGATCCCACTGGTCGAACTGGCGCGAGTATTGACGCACGGCGGCGTTCCCGCGTTCGCTGATGTCGGCGAGGATGGCCTCGACCGTGTTGCGCACCTTCACATCGGCCGCAGCAGCAGCTGCCGCGTCCTTGCCTCGCTTGAGATATCTAATCACATGACGCTCCATAGTGCTGCGGATTGAAGAAGAAAATAGCGCTCCGCATACGTATGCAAGCCTACCACCAAGCCGCCTGCCGGAACTACGTAATTTCCCGAAAACTCATGAGTAACTATCCATCAGCACGCACAACACCAAGCCGGCTTGCGTTTGTAACGCGCACTCCGAGTCAAGTTGTAGGGCGGGTCGAGACCCGCGTGCGGCCGACCGTGGCATTCGAGTAGCGCCCAGCCAGCTCCTGCGGGCACTTCAACGCCCGTGCCGAAATCGCTCGCGGGTCTTTGCGGCTGAAGCCACACTGCGCTCGGGCAAGCGGACTCAAACCCAGTTCCTCCAGCTACTCCAGATCGTGCTCGACCAGCACACTGAAGGCATTGATCGATGTCCTGACCTCGACGAGTTTTGCCGTTTGGCGATCGCCCTTTTTGCTCGGTTTATGAAGGCGGCAGAAATCTTCAAATAAGTTGTAAGGACTTGACCGCCTGCAGCGTCTAAACGCTACGAAAGTTGTGCGCGGCACAGCTTTTCGGTAAGCGACTCCCGCTGTTCTCTCAACTATTCCTGGAGATTCTGATGACCCAAATGACCACTAAGCTGCCCGCTATCGCCCTGGCCATGGCGCTCGGCGCTGCCTTCACCGCGCTGCCGGCCGCCGCGCAAACGGCGGACAAGGACAAGTGCTTCGGCGTTGCACTGAAGGGCAAGAACGATTGCGCGGGCGGCGCCGGCACCACCTGTGCGGGCACCTCCAAGGTTGACCACCAAGCGAACGCCTGGTCGCTGGTGCCCAAGGGCAGTTGCGAGAAGACGGTGTCCAAGACCTCCGCCACCGGCTTCGGCCAACTGGCGACGTTCACGGCCAAAAAGGCCTGACTGGCTACAGCTGCAAAACACGCACCGAGCCGCCGAGATGCCGAGCCGCCGAGATGCCACACGCTGACCCATTGACCCAACATGCGGCTGACTATTCAGCATCGGCGGGCGGGCAGGGCGCGCTGACCGGCTTGCCGCAGCGGGCTGGCGTTGGGCTCAAGCCCCAGCACTTCCGCGAGGTGCTGGCTGCGCGCCCGGACATCGGCTTCTTCGAGGTGCATGCCGAGAACTACATGGTAGACGGTGGGCCGTTCCACCATTTTTTGACCCGCATACGCGAGCACTATCCGCTGTCGCTGCACGGCGTCGGTTTGTCGATCGGCGGTGTCGAGCCGCTGGATGAAGTGCACCTCGTCCGGCTGGCCGCGTTGATGGCGCGCTACCAGCCGGCCTCGTTCTCCGAGCACCTGGCTTGGTCCAGCCACGGCGGCACTTTTTTCAACGACCTGCTGCCGCTGCCCTACGACCGCGCCAGCCTGAACCGCATTTGCGACCATGTCGACCGCGTGCAGGAGCGGCTGCAGCGCCGCATGCTGCTCGAGAACCCATCGACCTATGTCGAATTCGAGGCCTCGACGCTGAGTGAAACCGCCTTTTTGCGCGAGGTGTTGAGGCGCACCGGTTGCGGGCTGCTGCTGGACGTCAACAACGTTTACGTGTCCTGCACCAACCACGGCCAAGACGCGCGGGCCTATTTGCGCGAGCTGCCCTTGAGCGCGGTCGGCGAGGTGCATCTGGCCGGCTTTGCGCGTGACCAGGACGGGGCCGGCGCGCCGCTGCTGATCGACAGCCACGGCAGTCCGGTGGACGAGGCCGTCTGGGCCCTTTACGCCGAGGTGATCGCCGCAGCGGGTGCCGTGCCGACGCTGCTGGAGCGCGACAACGATGTGCCCGCGCTGGCCACGCTGCTCGCTGAGGCCGGGCGGGCCGAACGCGTGATGGCCGCCCAGCCGCACCGCACGGACTGCGGCAATTACAGCGACAACTTCCCAGGCCGCGCATGACGATCGCTCCCTTCGCTGCCGCACTGCTCGATCCGCAGCGCCCGATCCCGACCGGCTTGCGCGTCTGGAACGGCTCCGACCCGAGCGTGCGTCTGGCGGTGCACCGCAACAACGTCGCCGGCTCGCTGGTCGATGCCTTGGCCGACACCTTCCCGGTGGTTGAACAATTGGTGGGCAGCGAATTTTTCCGGGCGATGGCGCTGCCGTTCGTGCGTCAGGCACCGCCCCGTTCGCGGGTGCTCGCCCACTACGGCCAAGCGTTCCCGGCCTTTATTGCAGATTTCGAGCCGGCACAGGGGCTGCCCTATTTGGCCGATGTGGCGCGCCTGGAAGTGGCGCGGGTGGCGGCTTATCACGCCGCTGATGCGGACTCGGTATCCGACGCCATGGTGAGCTTGGCCCTGGCCTGCGGCGACCGGATGGGCGAGTTGCAACTGGTTTTGCATCCGTCGGTGGCGACGCTGGTCTCGCCTTATGCCGTGGTGTCGCTGTGGGCCGCGCACCAGACGGCAGGCGATGAGACTGGCAACAACAACAACAACGACAACATCGGCCTTGTCAATGTCGATGACCCCGAAAGCGCCCTGATCCTGCGTTTGGGCCTCGACGTACTGGTGCTGCGCGCGCCCGCTGGTGCGATCACCTTCGTGAACGCTGTGCGGTCGGGCTTGAACTTGGGCGATGCAGCTGCCCGCGCCGTGGCTGCTTCACCCCACTTCGACCTCACCGCCACGCTGTCGCAATTGCTGACACATGGCGCGCTGACGGCCCTTCATTTACCTCGAAAGCTCGCCGAATGAAAACGACCGCAACGTCTGCTGCACGGCCCGGCCAAAGCAAAGCGGCACACGCCGGCTCGCCCCTGGCTCGCCGGGTGAGCGAGGCCATCGGCCTGTTCGAGCGCATCCCGAACACGCTGATCGCGTTCGTCGCGCGCTTTTCGATGGCGGCGGTGTTCTGGAACTCGGGGCAGACGAAGGTGCAGGGCTTGGTGATCAACCTGGTTTCGGGCGAATTTCAACTCGGCTGGCCGAGCCTGTCGGATTCGGCACTGACCTTGTTCCAGGACGAATACAAGCTGCCTTTCATCCCGCCTGAAATCGCCGCCTTGATGGCAGCCACCGCCGAGCATGTGTTGCCGCTGCTGCTGCTGATCGGCCTGTGCACGCGTTTCTCTGCGTTGGCGATGCTGGGCATGACGCTGGTGATCCAGCTCTTTGTCTACCCCGGTGCTTACGCAACCCACGGCAGCTGGGCCGCCGTGTTGCTCTACCTGATGGCACGCGGCCCTGGCTCGCTGTCGGTGGATCACTGGCTGGCATCGCGCCGCTTCAGTGGGCGCTGATCGATGCCTGCCGCTTGCAGACGGCTATTTTTGTGCTGCTGATGTGGGGGCGGTTTTGCTTGCTGCGGCCGCAGCCCCAGCCGCGTTACTGGCGGCTTCCATCGCGCGGGAGCGGTCGGCGAGGTAGTGGCGCAGCGCTTCGAGTTGCTCGTCGGTCAATTCGCCGAACTTGGGCATGCCACGGCTTTCCAGCGTGCCGCCTTGAACGATGGCCTTGAACGCTTCGGCCAGCAGCGGCACTTGTGAGGCGCGCAGGTCGGGCACATAGCTGCCGCCAATGGCTTTGGGTCCGTGGCACAGCACGCAGTTGAAGAACACCATCTCGCCGATGGCCACTTTTTGCGGGTCTGGGGTGAACTGGCGGTCGATGGCCGGCGTCACTTGCGCGGGCGGTGCGGTGGGCGGCAGGCTGGCTTTGCCATCGAGCGCAAAGGTCAGCAGGCGGCGCGGGTGCTCACGTCCGACCCAGCCGTGTTGTGCCGCCATCGAGCCGTAGACCGAGGGCTGACCTGCGTAGCCGGCCAAGACGCTGACATATTGCTTGCCGCCGACGCTGAAGGTGATCGGCGAGGCTTGGCTGCCCACGCCCATATTGAAGGACCAGAGCGTCTTCCCGCTGCTGGCGTCATAAGCGACGAACTGGCCGCCCGCATTGGGCTGGAACACCAAGCCGCCGTGCGTGGCAATCGTGCCGCCATTGGCCACGCCAGGCAGCGGGATGCGCCAGACTGCGGCCTGCTTGAGCGGGTCCCAAGCGACCAGCCAGCCCGAGCCGGCATCTGTTGGCAAATCGCTGGGCAGCAAGCTGGTGCCGCTCGGGCCTTTGGAGAAATCCCAAGTGGCGGCGTCGACGCCCTTGTCCGTGTAGAAGCCGGGCAGGTCGCGGCCGGGCAAGTAGACCAGGCCGGTGTCCGGGCTGAAGGACATCGGGTTCCAGGAATGGGCGCCGAACGGGCCTGGCCACATCAGGATGTCGCTCTGGTTGTAGCGAATGCCGGGCGCTTCAACCGGGCGGCCGGTCACGGCGTCGATGCGTTCGGCCCAGGTGACTTTGGCGAACTTGGCGGCCGACACCAGCTTGCCGGTTTCGCGGTCGAGCACGTAGAAAAAGCCGTTTTTCGGCGCGTTCAGCAGCAGCTTGCGCGGCTTGCCGTCGATCACCTGAGTGGTCAGCACCATGTCCATCGAGGCGTTGAAGTCCCAGCCTTCGCCCGGGTTCTGCTGGTAGTGCCAGCGGTAAGCGCCGGTGTCCGCGTCGAGCGCCACGATGGACGCCAGGAACAGGTTGTCGCCGCCTTTCGGGCTGCGCAGATTGGGGTTCCACGGTGCGCCGTTGCCGGTGCCCAAGTAGACCAAGTTCAGCTCCGGGTCGTAGGTCATCGCATTCCACACCGTGCCGCCGCCGCCCAGCTTCCACCATTCACCGGTCCAGGTCTTGGCGGCCATTTCCATGGCGGCATTCTCGAAGCCCTTGGCCGGGTCGCCCGGCACGGTGAAGAAGCGCCAGAGTTGCTTGCCGGTCTTGGCGTCGTAGGCGGTCACATAGCCGCGCGTGGGCCCAAAGTCGGCACCGCCGTGGCCGATCAGCACCTTCCCGCTGTAGACCAGCGGCGCGCCGGTGATGTAGCGCACATCGCCCGGTTCGGTGGTTTGCACCTCCCAGACCGGTGCGCCGTCCTTTGCCTTCAGCGCCAGCAAGCGGCCGTCTTGCGTGCCGACGTAGACCAAGTCGCCCCACAAGGCCAAGCCGCGGATGCCCCAGGCCAGGCGCATTTTGGGGCCGGTGACGCGGGCGTCGTACTTCCACAGCAACTTGCCGCTGACCGCGTCCACCGCATGCACGATGCTGTAGCCGGCGGCCAGATAAATGACGCCGTTGTGAGCCAGCGGCACGGTGGACACGTTCCAGACATCGAGGTCGAGGCTGTACACCAAGCCCAGGCGCTTCACGTTGCCTGCGTTGATCTGCGTCAGCGGGCTGAAGCGTTGCTGGTCGAAGTTGCGGCCGTAGCCGACCCAGTCCTGGCCACTGGCTTGCTTGGTCAAGATCTTGTTGTCGATGCCGACTGGGCTGGCGGGCGTGGCCGCATGGGCAAGCGATGCGCCCAGCATGGAGCACAGCAACAGCACGGACAAGACGAAGGCGGCCGCAGCGACCGTGATGACCCCACGGGCGCGCAAGCGCGTGTGCTTCGAAAGCAGGACGGGGGCGATGGGGAGGGCTGAGGTGGACATGAGTGCTTGTCGAATGCCGTTTGAAAGTCGATCGAATGACGGGACTGCCGTGCTTGCGCTGACGGGCTCGCCAGTATGGCCACGCGCATCGGCCTGTCGACGGTGCTTGCAGTTCATCGACAGCGTCCAGCGCTTTGGCAATAGCGATAAGTTGTAGACAAAGTGCTGAATCTTGCATTCGTTAAAAATTTGAAAGCCGGCACTTCGCCGCTAAAGTCCGGCAATCTGAAAACGGCTTCATCGCCCGTAGCGATCAACAAATCAGCCGAATCAGCCAAATCAGCCAAATCAGCCACCCCGTCTTCAAGGCCGCTATCCCACTCTTTCTCGACACCTTGCGCACCTTGTTGCGCGGCCTGCGGCAAGACCGCTTTTTTCTGATTTTGCTGGGCTTCTTGCTGTTGTTCAGTCTGGCGGAGCCAAGCCGCATCGCCACTTACCCCAGCCTGGTCGATTGGCCCACGATGGCCGCCTTGACCGGGCTGCTGGTGTTGACGCAGGGCCTGCAGAACAGCGGCGCCT
>CANFYD010000216.1 GCA_947450745.1 Burkholderiales bacterium | reverse complement strand
GCAAGAACCAGGAGACGGACAAGGTCTGGGGCCTGCGTCAGGGGGCCCGTGACTATGTCGTCAAGCCGGTCAAGCCGGACGAGTTGCTGGCCAAGATCAAAGCGTTGGGCTGACGCCAATGGCCAACAAGCAAGCGCTGCGCGATCTTCAGCACCGTTTGGCGCAACGCATGCAGGCGGTGCGCGACGAGCCCGCACAAACCGCCAATTGGTTGGCCGTGGAGTGCGAAGGTGTCGGCCTCCTGCTGTCGTTGAAACAGGCCGCAGAAATTTTCACCCCGGTCACGCTCAAGCCCTTGCCCTACGCCAAGCCCTGGTTGCTCGGCGTGGCGAATTTGCGCGGCGGGCTCTTCACGGTGGTGGACTTGGCGGTGTTCCTGGGGCTGCGCGACAACAGCGGCAGCAGCGAGCAACGGCCCGATGGCGGGCAAGCGCGCTTGGTGGCGCTGCACGCCGATCTCAATATCAATTGCGCACTGTGGGTTGACCGCTTGCTGGGCCTGCGCAGCGATGATCAACTGAGCGCGCCAGCGCCGCTGCCGCCGCAGAGCAGCTCGCGGCCCCGGTTTGCCGGGCCCTTGGTGCGCGATGCCGAGGGGCGATCCTGGCAACAGCTGGATCTTGATGCCCTTTCAAAACATCAGCAGTTCTTGCGAGTTGTGCTTTGATAGCGCTGGCTCCGCGCCCGCTAACTCCCGAGTTGTTGGGCTGAGACAAGCAACGCGGCGGGCAAGCTGCGGTGTCAGCACTTTCAGCAAGTCGTTTTTTGCAGGTCCTTTGACGAGGGTGAGATGAGCTTCCTGGACAAGATCAAGAACCTGGGCAAGGCCACTCGGCCGCCGCAGCGCGAAGTTCAGCGCGGCGCGCAGCGCAATGTGGCGCGCGACCCGCCGCTGCCCGGCTCGTCGGCAGGCGCTGCCGCTGCGCCGATGTATTCGGCCGGCCTTGATTCCGCCAGTGCCAGTGCCTCCACGTCGATCATCTCCGAGGCGCTGCCGACCGAGCTCTCGGTCACCGGTTTTGGTGAAACCACCGCCAATTTCGCTTCCACCACCAGTGCCGCTGCCGATGCCGCGCTGCGCGCTGCCCGGGCCAAGTCGGGGCAGGTGCGCCGTCAAGTCCTGTTCACCGCCTTGATTGCGCTGGGTTTGCTGGGCACGGCGGCCAGCGTCAGCGTCAGCTTGATCGGCGGCAAGCACAGCGCGGCCCAAGTGCGCGCGACCGGCCAAGCGATGACGCAGGCGCAGCGCCTGGCCAAATCGGTGTCGCAGGGCTTGACCGGCAACCCCGCAGCCTTTGCGGAGCTGCGCGAGAGCGCCGCCCTGCTGTCCAGCGTGGTGGCCAATTTGCGCACCGGCGAAGGCAGCTTGGAGGCCGCGCCGGCTTCGGTGCAGGGCAGCTTGACGGCTGTTTTGCCGCTGGTGCAAGCGGCCGAGCAGCGCGCACAGGTGGTGCAGTCGCAAGAAAAGCTTTTGACCCAGGCCGGCCAGTCGCTGCGCACGATCAGTCGCCAATCCGGCGAATTGCTGATCAGCGCCGAGGCTGCGGCGGCGCTGGTCTTGCAGCAAGGCGGCACGGCAACCGAGCTGGCGGCCAGCGGCGAGTTGCTGATGCTGACCCAGCGCATCGGCAAGAGCGCGAATGAATTTCTGACACCCGATGGCTTCAGTGCGGCGCTGGCGGCCACGTTGAACCAGGATTTGAACTCGTTCAAGTTGCTCACCGAGGCGCTGCTGAATGGCAATAGCGAGCTGCGCCTGAACGCCGCGCGTGACCTGCCCTTGCGCGAGCGGCTGGCCGCGCTGCTGAAGCAATATGAGCTGACGCGCGAACAGGCCGGCGTGATTTTGGTCAATCTGCCGACGCTGATCGCGGTCCGGGAGGCGCAAAAAAACCTGCTGGCCGACAGCGAGCCGCTGCAGCGCGGGCTGGAGCAAGTCGCCCAAGAGCTGGAATCGGCCGGCGGGGTCAGCCTGGCGCTGCTGCTGTTGATGTTGACGGCGTTGGCATCGCTGGTGCTCGGGGCACTCGGGCTGTTGCGGATTTATGTGGCCGATCAAGCGCAGCGGGCCCAGATGGCCGAGGCGCAGAAGCGCGAGGCCGAGCTGCAAGAGCGTGAGGCCAAGCGAGTCAACGACGCCAATCAGGCCGCCATCCTGCGCCTGATGAATGAGCTGCAAGTGGTGGCCGAGGGCGATCTGACCCAGCAAGCCACCGTCACCGAAGACATCACCGGGGCGATTGCCGACTCCGTCAACTACACGGTCGAGGAGTTGCGCAGCCTGGTCAGCCAGGTGCAGACGACGGCGGCCCGCGTCACCGACACGACCGAGCAAGTCGATCAGACGTCGACCGAATTGCTGGCCGCGTCGAAAGAGCAATTGCATGAAATCCGCTCGACCGGCGAGGCAGTGCTGCAAATGGCCGGCCGCATCAACGAGGTGTCCAGCCAAGCCCAGGCCACCGCTCGCGTGGCGCGCCAGTCCCGCGAGGCGGCGGAATCCGGGCTGCAAGCGATGCGCAACAACATCAGCGGCATGGGCGCCATCCGCGAGCATATTCAGGAGACCTCCAAGCGCATCAAGCGGCTGGGCGAGTCGTCGCAGGAAATCGGTGAAATCACCGAGCTGATCTCCGACATCACCGAGCAGACCAATGTGCTGGCGCTGAATGCGGCCATCCAAGCGGCCTCGGCCGGCGAGGCCGGGCGTGGTTTTTCGGTGGTGGCCGAAGAGGTGCAGCGCTTGGCCGAGCGCTCGGGCGCGGCCACCCGGCGCATTGCCGCGCTGGTCAAGACGATTCAAACCGACACCCACGACGCGGTGGCCGCGATGGAACGCTCGACGCTGGGCGTGGTGCAGGGCTCGCGCTTGTCCGACGCGGCCGGCAAGGCGCTGGAAGAAATCGACGTCGTCTCCCGGCGGCTGGATGAGCTGATTGCAGAGATTTCTAGCCAGGCGCTCAGCGAGGCCCGCTCGGCCAATGAAGTGGCGGCCAATATCCAGCATATTTTTGCCGTCACCGAGCAGACCAGCGAGGGCACCCGCTCAACCGCTCAAATGGTCCACGACTTGTCCCGTTCAGCCGACGCGCTGCGGCAATCGGTGGCTCGCTTCAAGGTGAAATGAAACCCATGACTCCCGTAGATTCAGCTGACTCACGCCTGCCCCACGACGCGCTGGACTCCGAATTCCCGCCCGACCTGAGCCCGCTGGCTTGGGTTCAAGATGAGCTGCGGCGCTCGCTGGAGGCGGTGCACAAGTCGCTGCGCCGGATGTTGCGCGACGGTGACAGCCGCCTGCAGGCGCTCGGCGGCGAGGCTCAACCGAGCCAGCCGCTGTTGGCGGCGGCGGTGCAGTTGCATCAAGCTGCCGGTGTGGTGTCGCTGGTCGGCCAAGCGGCCGTGGCCTCGCTGTTGCGGGCGGCCGAGCAGGCCGTGGCCACGCTGGCCCAGCATCCGGCCAATGTGGACTTGAAGACGGTCGAGATGATCGAGCGGGCCGACTTTGCGCTGCTCGCTTTCATGGCCCGGTTGCTGGCCGGCAACAAGACATCGCCGCTGACGCTGTTCCCCAGCTACCGGGAGTTGCAGACCTTCAACGGGGCCGAGCGCATCCATCCGGCCGATCTGTGGCCGCAGCCCTGGCGCTGGCTGGACTTGCCGGCCGACCCCAGCGCCCAGCCACGCACGGCCGCCGTGCTGCGCGGGCCGTTTGAAGCCACGCTGCTGAAGCAGATGCGCGAGCCCAATGTGGCTTATGCACGGGCGCTCAGCGACCTGTGCGCCGCGCTGGCCGCCGGCTTGGCCGAGCCCCATTCCAAAACGCTGTGGCAACTGGCGGCGGCCTTGTTTCAGGCCCAGGCACTGGAGCTGCTGGGCAGCGACGCCTTCATCAAACGCCTCGGTTCGCGCTTGCTGTCGCAACTGCGTGCGGTGGCGCAGGGCGACGCCGGGGTGTCGGAACGCTTGGCGCAGGATTTGTTGTTCTTCTGCGCTCAAAGCCGGCCGGCCGCTGCAACTCAAGTGGCCACGCGCTTGAGCGCTGTGCGCGTCGCCTACGGCCTGGACGAGGAGGCCGGCGGTGACTACGAAGACGAATCGCTGGGCCGCATCGACCCGGCTTGGGTGGCGCAAGCGCGCCGTCGCGTGGCCAAGGCCAAGGAATCCTGGGGCAGTGCGGCGGAGGGCGACAGCCTGCGTTTGGTCGGCCTGGACGAGCAATTTGCGGGCCTGGCCGAGTCGCTGCAGCGGCTTTTCCCGGCCGGCTTGGTGCTGGGCGAGGCCTTGCAGCGCGCCGCCGTGGCGACCCTGCGGACGGGCAGGGTCGCGAACGCCGGCTTGGCGATGGAAGTGGCGACCAGCCTGCTTTATGTCGAGGCCGCTTTGGACGAGGCCTCGTTCGATCAGCCGGTGCAAGCCGAGCGCGTGCGCCGGCTGGCGCGCCGTATCGATGCTGCCCTGCGCGGTGAGGCGGCCGAACCGCTCGAAGCCTGGATGGAGGACTTGTATCGGCGCGTCTCCGACCGGGCCACGATGGGCAGCGTGGTGCATGAGCTGCGCGCCAGCCTGAGCGAGATCGAGCGTCAGGCGGATGAGTATTTCCGTGACCCGACGCAGCGCCAGTTGCTGATCCCGGTGCCGGGGCAGTTGTCGGCGATGCGCGGTGTGCTGCGGGTGCTGGGCCTGGATCAGGCGGCAGCGGCTTGCCTGCGCATGCGCGATGAAGTCGACGAGCTGGCCAACACCGAGGTGGACATCGAGCGAGCCGCGCCGCGTGAGCTGTTCGAGCGCTTGGCCAACAACCTGGGCGCGCTGGGCTTTTTGATCGACATGCTGGGTGTGCAGCCGCAACTGGCCAAGACCCAATTCGTCTTTGACGAGCTCAGTGGTCGACTGGACCCGGTGATGGGACGGCGTCCGCGCGCCCAGCCGCTGCCCAAGCCCAGCCGTGCCGCGGCGGTGCCGGTGCTGGCCTACGTGCCCGCGTTGCCGGCGGTGCTGGAGGTGCCCGAGCTGCCGACGCCAGTGACCGAACCCGCCGCAGCGCTGCCGCTGGCTGAGGCTGAGGTTGAGGTTGAGGTTGAGGTTGAGGTTGAGGTTGAGGTTGAGGACTTGCCCCTGCTGGACCTGACGGACCTCACAAACTTGATCGAGGGGCGGGCTCCCGCCGTGCCGGAGCTGCCCCCGGAGGCCGCTGTGCCGTTGGCCGAGGGCGAAAAGGACAGCGATAGCGAGGATTTGGCCGCGTTCGTCGACATCGAAATGCAGGAGATCTTCCTGGAAGAGGCGGCCGAGGTGCTGGCCGCTGGCCGTGCGGCCGTCGCCGCCTTGCAGCAAGACGCCGGCCAAGCCGAGCAGATGGGCGTGCTGAGGCGCGCCTTCCATACCCTCAAAGGCAGCGCGCGCATGGTGGGGCTGGAGGCTTTTGGCGAAGGTGCCTGGGCTTGCGAGCAGTTGTACAACGCCAGGTTAGGCGCGCCAGCGCCGCAGGCCGATGCCGCGCTGCTGGGTTTCACCACCGATGCCTTGGACTACTTGGCCGGTTGGTGTGAGCAGATCGCTGGCCGCGCTGCCGGGCAACTGCTGCCCGATCCGCTGCGCCGCGCTGCCGATGCCTTGCGTTGGCCCGCTGAGCCGTTGAGCGCGGCGGCGGAAGCGTCCGTGGAAGCGGAAGCGGAAGCGGACGGGGCCGAGGCCGAGGCGGCAATGCCCAGCTCGCCGTTCTTGTTGCCGATCGAGCCGGAGCCGGAGCTTGAGTTGGAGCCTGTGCCTGTGCCTGAAGCAGCGTTTGAAACGCTGCTCGAGCCGGTGGATGTCGAGCCCGCCGCCGAGCCTGTGCTTGAACTCGATCTCGAACCCGCAGCCGCAGCCGAACTCGAGGATTTTGTGCTGGGCTCGCCCAGCCCAGCGGCGTCGCCGGAAGCCGGAGTCGTGCCGGAATTCGAGCTGCCGGAGTTCGAACTGCAGTTGCAGCTCGGTGATGCCGCAGCGCTGGATTTGCCGGTGCTGGATGAAGCCGTGGACGAAGTCGTGGACGAAGTCGTGGAGGAGGTCGCGGCCGAACTGGCCGAGCCGGTGGCGAGCGATGTGCCCGAGTCGGATGCTCTTGAACCCGAACCCGAGCTGGAAGCGCAGCCTGAGCCTGCACTCGCGGCCATACCTGCGCCTGCGCTGACAAGTCCGCCGGTTTTGGAGCTGGTGCGCTCCTCTGCCCCCGCCGCCAACGAGGCGGCGGCGGCTGCCTTCGCTGCTCGCGATGCTGCAGCCGAAGCCATCGATGACGCTGCCGAATACCCGGACGCGGGGGAAGACAACGTCAAGGTCATTGGCGGCTTGCGCATTGACATCAGCCTGTTCAACGTCTTCCTCAACGAGGCGGATGAGTTGTCGCGGCGTTTGGTGGTGGACTTGGCCGAATGGGCGCTGGAGCTCGGGCGGCAAGTGCCGATCAATGCCGAGGCGCTGGCGCATTCGCTGGCGGGCAACGCCGCAGCGGTTGGTTTCGATGATCTGTCCAGTTTGGCGCGAGCCTTGGAGCGGGCGCTGGCGCGCGCGCAAAGCGCCGACAGCTACAGCGAAGCCGAGGCGCAGTTGTTTGTGCGCGCTGCCGACGATATTCGCCACCTGCTGCATCAATTTGCGGCCGGTTTCTTGAAATCTCACGACGCCGAGCTG
>CANFYD010000215.1 GCA_947450745.1 Burkholderiales bacterium | reverse complement strand
GCAGTGATGAAAAGTGGATCACCGAGCATGCCTACGAGAACCCCAAGTTCGTCGAAGACTTGGTGCGCGACGTGGCCTTGCGCCTGAACGCCGACGCGCGGATCGGGCGCTATTCGATCGATGTCGAGAATTTTGAGTCGATTCACAACCACAGTGCCTACGCGCGGATCGAGCGCGTTTGAATAGTGCTCGCGGATCGAGCGCGTTTGAATAGATTGCGCGTACCGGGCGCGGCTACAACGCCAGCGCTTGGTCCAGCCTCAGCGCCAGCAGCGCCGCTTGCGTCTGCAAAGCGCTGACAAAATCGCTCACCAAGGGCTGGGCCGGCCGGTATTGCGGCAGCAAAGCGCTGACTCGGAACGGCACCGAGACGCTGAAGCGCCGCAGCTGCAACTGCGGCCCGGCACAGGCCAGCGCGGTCAGCGGGTTGACGATGGCCAAGCCCAGGCCTTGCGCCACCATCGCGCAGACGGCCACCGCGCTGTGCGTCTCCACCCTCAGCAGTCGCTGCACGTTTTGCTCGGCGAAAATAGCATCCAGCTGCGTGCGGTAGGGGTCGTCGATCGACAAGCTGATGAAGTGCTGGTCTCCAAAGTCGGCCGGTGTCAGCACCGTTTTGGCCAGCAGCGCATGACCGGCCGGCAGCACGCACAGCTCGTCCAGCGCCAACAAGGGCAGCAAGCGGCAACCGGCCACCGGCTGCCCCTGTTCGGACAAACCCAGATCAAAACGTTGAGCGCTCATCCATTCCTCCAGCAACGGCGAGTCCTGCGGCGTGATGGACAGCCGGGCCGCAGCGTGCTGACTCAAGAACTCGGCGCAGGCCCCCGGCAGCAGCGCGTGGCTGAGCGCGGGCAGGCACAGTACCGACAGTTCCGCCTGCTCAGCCCGCCCCAGTTGCGCTGCGCGCTCGGCGATGCGGTCCAAGCCCTGGTAGCTGCGCTGCACCTCAATGAACAGCGCCAAGGCCCGTGCGCTCGGCTTGAGACGGCCGCGCAGGCGCTCGAACAGGGCGTAGCCCAGCAGCTGTTCCAGCCGCGCCAACTCCCGGCTGAGGGTGGGCTGCGAGCTGTGCAGCAAGGCCGCAGCCTCGGTGACGCTGCCGGCCGTCATGACCGCGCGAAACACTTCGATATGACGGTGCGTGATGTTCATGCTCATCTTCAAACCATATCAGTTATGGATGAGCTTGAAATATAAAAGCATTTGATTGAATGGCTCGCTGCGGGCATGCTGGGTGATCCATTTTTGATGAGCGCCTGACATGACCTCCACCAGCTTCACTTCCGCCCGCCTGACAGCCCTGGCCAAGAGCTTTGGCACTCCGCTGTGGGCTTATGACGCGGCCGTCATCCGCGCGCGCATTGCGGCACTGCGCAGCTTCGACGCGATCCGATTCGCGCAAAAAGCCTGTTCCAACACCCACATCCTGCGGCTGATGCGGGAGCAGGGCGTCAAGGTCGATGCGGTCTCGCGTGGCGAAATTCTGCGGGCCCTGGCGGCCGGTTTCAAAACCGGTACCGAGCCGGCGGAGATCGTTTTCACCGCCGATTTGTTTGACCACCAGACCCTGGCCACCGTGATCGAGCACCAAGTGCCGGTCAATGCCGGGTCGGTCGACATGCTGCATCAACTGGGTGCCGTGTCACCCGGCCATGCGGTCTGGTTGCGTATCAACCCGGGCTTTGGCCACGGCCACAGCAACAAGACCAATACCGGCGGCGAGCACAGCAAGCATGGCATTTGGCACACCGAACTGGCGGCAGCGCTGGCTGCGGTGCGCGCACATGGCTTGAAGTTGATCGGCCTGCACATGCACATCGGTTCCGGCGTCGATTACGCCCATTTGTCCGAGGTCTGTGTCGCAATGCTCGGTCTGGTGCGACAAACCGTCGCCGCTGGCCATGATTTGCAGGCGATTTCAGCCGGCGGCGGGCTGTCAATTCCTTACCGCGAGGGCGAGGCGGTGATCGACACCGAGCATTACTTCGGCCTGTGGGACGGCGCACGGCGCGAGGCCGAAGCGCTGGTGGGCCACAAGCTGGCGCTGGAAATCGAACCGGGTCGCTATCTTGTGGCGGAGTCCGGCGTCTTGATCAGCGAGGTGCGGGCGACCAAGGACGTGGGCCGCAACCATTTCGTGTTGGTCGATGCCGGCTTCAGCGAGCTGATGCGGCCCGCCATGTACGGCAGCTTCCACGCCATGAGCGTGCTGCCCAAGGACGGTGTGCTGCGGCCCGAGCGGGCCTGCATGGTGGCCGGCCCCTTGTGCGAATCGGGCGACGTGTTCACGCAGGGCGATGGCGGCGTGGTGTTGCCGCGCGACTTGCCGCAAGCCTGCGTTGGCGACCTGCTGGTGATCCACGACACCGGTGCCTACGGTGCGTCCATGTCCAGCAACTACAACAGCCGGCCGCTGGCCGCCGAGGTGTTGATCGACGCCGCTGATGAGCGCTTGATCCGCCGCCGCCAGACGGTGGAGGAACTGCTGGCGCTGGAGGCGGTGTGAGGCTTGCCCGTGAGCGCTCGGCATGAACACTGCTCAGCAATCAGTTTAAGTTTTCAATAGCTCCTTGCTAGCTTGTTGCAATAGTCATAGGCAATGATTGCGATTTGATCAATCAAAACTAACACTTAGGGGTTTACCATATGATTCATCCATCGCACAGTTTCTCTCTTCCCTCAACCCTCCAAAGGTAAACACCATGTCCTTGATCAACACCAAAGTTAAAGCGTTCAAAGCAACTGCCTACCAAAACGGCAAGTTCGTTGAAGTGACTGAAGCCACTCTGGCGGGCAAGTGGAATGTGTTCATGTTCTACCCGGCCGACTTCACGTTTGTCTGCCCGACCGAATTGGCCGACCTGGCTGACAACCACGCCGCATTCCAGAAAATGGGCGTTGAGGTCTACGGCATTTCGACCGACAGCCATTTCGCCCACAAGGCTTGGCACGACACCTCGGACGCCATCAAGAACGTTCAGTACGCCCTGATCGGTGACCCGACCGGCGCCATCAGCCGCAACTTCGAAGTGATGATCGAAGAAGACGGTATGGCGCTGCGCGGCACCTTCGTGATCAACCCGGACGGTTTCATCAAGCTGTGCGAAGTGCACGACAACGGCATCGGCCGTGACGCGTCGGAGCTGATGCGCAAAGTCAAGGCAGCTCAGTACGTGGCAGCCCACCCGGGTGAAGTTTGCCCCGCCAAGTGGACCGAAGGCGCCAAGACGCTGACGCCTTCACTGGATCTGGTCGGCAAGATCTAAGCCAACGGCTTGAATCGTTGATGACTCCACAGGCCCGCAAGGGCTTGTGGACTCCAGTTGAGAACAGCAACAGCAACAGCAACACCGACAGGACAAGTTCCTCTAAAAGCGCCCGGAGTTTACCCAGGGGCGCTTTCAGAGTGGCTAACCCGCCGCAACTGAAGACACATCAAAGGATAGAAAACCATGTTGGACGCAGCCCTGAAGATTCAACTCAAGACCTATCTTGAGCGCGTGACCCAGCCCTTCGAGATCGTCGCCTCGCTGAATGAATCAGACAGCGCCGCCGAGATGCTGAGCCTGCTGAAGGAAGTGGCCGAGATGTCGGACAAGATCGTCCTGCGCACCGACGGCCTGGACGCTCGCAAGCCGTCGTTCAGCTTGCAGCGTATTGGCACGGCGATGAGCTTGCGCTTTGCCGCCATACCGCTGGGCCATGAGTTCACTTCCCTGGTGCTGGCGCTGCTGTGGGTTGGCGGCCATCCGCCCAAGGTTGAGGCTGACGTGATTGAGCAGATCAAGAGCTTGGACGGTGATTTCAACTTCGAAATCTATATGTCCCTGAGCTGCCACAACTGCCCGGATGTGGTGCAAGCGCTCAGCTTGATGGCGGTGCTGAACCCCAAGATCAAGACGGTGATCATCGACGGCGGCTTGTTCCAGGAAGAAGTCACTGCGCGTGAAATCATGGCCGTGCCGATGGTGTTCCTGAATGGCACGATGTTCGGTTCTGGCCGCATGACGATCGAGGAAATTGTCGGCAAGCTCGACAGCGGCGCGGCCGCTCGCGATGCTTCCAAACTGAGCGACAAGCCTGCCTTCGACATGTTGATCGTCGGCGGTGGCCCGGCTGGCGCGGCGGCAGCAGTTTATGCGGCGCGCAAAGGCATTCGCACCGGCATCGCGGCCGAGCGCTTTGGGGGGCAGGTCAACGACACGCTGGCAATTGAAAACTACGTGTCCGTGCTGGAAACCGACGGTCCGAAGTTCGCCATGGCGCTGGAAGCCCACGTGAAGGATTACGACGTCGAGATCATGAATTTGCAGCGCGCGGATCAGTTGATTCCGGCCGCGACCGTGGGCGGCATGATTGAGGTGAAGTTGTCCAACGGCGGCGCGCTGAAGGCCAAGACCGTGATCATTTCGACTGGTGCGCGCTGGCGCAATGTCGGCGTGCCCGGCGAGGTCGAGTACAAAAACAAGGGCGTGGCCTATTGCCCACATTGCGACGGGCCGCTGTTCAAGGGCAAGCGGGTGGCGGTGATTGGTGGCGGTAATTCTGGCGTCGAGGCAGCCATCGACTTGGCTGGCATCGTGCGTGAAGTGACGCTGCTGGAGTTTGGCGACGTCTTGCGGGCCGACGCGGTGCTGGTCAACAAGTTGAAGAGCTTGCCCAACGTCACCATCATCTTGCAAGCGCAAACGAGTGAATTCACCGGTGAAGCCGGCAAGTTCAACGGCTTGAGCTACACCGACCGAGTCAGCGGCGAAGCGCGCCACATCGAACTCGAAGGCGTGTTCGTGCAAATCGGCCTGGTGCCCAACACCGAATGGTTGAAGGGCGTGGTCGAGCTGTCCAAGCACGGCGAAATCATCGTCGACGCCAAAGGGCAGACGTCCATCCCCGGCGTGTTTGCGGCCGGTGACGTGACGACGGTGCCGTTCAAGCAGATCATCATCGCCACCGGCGACGGCGCCAAGGCCGCACTCGGCGCGTTCGATTACATGATGCGTCTGCCTGCCGAGGCGGTTGCAGCCTGATCGATCAATTGGACGCTTGGCGCTGCCGCACCCACCAGCCTTCAAGGCTGTAGACCAGGAGCGCTAGCCAAATCAAAGTGAAGCCCGCCAATCGTGCGGGCTTCATTGTTTCTTGGTACAGCCAAACGCCCAGCGCGAACTGCAGCGTCGGGGCGATGTATTGCAACAAACCCAGCGTTGTCAGCGGGATGCGGCGAGCGCCGGCTGCAAACAGCAGCAGCGGAATGGCCGTCAGCGGACCGCCCAAGACCAACCAGGCGATAGCCGCACCATCGCCTTGCACCAGCGCACTGCTGCCCTGCCAGCTCCAATAGCCCAGTGCGGCGGCCGCCAGCGGGGCCAGCATCATGGTCTCCAACGCCAAGCCCTCCAGCGCGCCGAGCTTGGCGACCTTGCGCAGCAATCCGTAAAAACCAAAGCTGAAGGCTAGCGTCAGCGCGATCCAGGGCAGGCTGCCGGTCTGCACGGTCAACCAGATCACTCCCGCTGTGGCGATACTGACCGCCAGCCATTGGCCACGCCTTGGTCTTTCATGCAGGAAGAAAAACCCCAGCGCCACGCTGACCAAGGGGTTGATGAAATAGCCCAGGCTGGCGTCGATTACATGGTGGTTTTGTACCGACCAGACGTAAACCAGCCAGTTGCACGACAGCAGCAGGGCCGACAGGGCGAAGGTGGCCAGCACGCGCGGGCGGCGCAATAAATCGCTCATCCAGGCCCAGCGCTTCAGCACCAGCAACACGCCCAGCACAAACAGCAGCGACCAGACGGTGCGGTGCATCACGACTTCCAGCGCCGGCACTTGGGCGACCTGTTTGAAATAAAGCGGGAACAAGCCCCAGGCCAGATAGGCCAAGGATGCATACAGGATGCCAGGATTCATGCGGGTTCTAGTCTCGATGGTGGGGTTGGGGAACCGCAGCGTCTCTCAAAGCCAAACACCTTGTGCGCGCAAGGCCGCCCACTCCGGCCCCAGCGGCGCTTGCAGTTGCAAGTCTTGACCGGTGGCCGGATGCCGGATCTGCAGCTCCAGCCCATGCAGCCAGAGCCGTTGCCGACCTAGAAATTCCGCCACTGCTCTGTTGTGCTGGCCCTTGCCATGGGTGGCATCACCGACGATGGGGTGGGCGATGTGTTTCAAATGCCTGCGGATTTGATGGCGGCGGCCGGTTTGCGGTAGCGCTTCCACCACGGCATAACGGCTGCTTGCAAAGCGGCCATCGACGCTGAACGGCCATTCGATGCGGGCGAGGCGCTTCCAGTCGGTGCGCGCTTCCAGCAGCGTTTGTCCGGTCGAGGGCAGCTCGGGGTCACGCGCCAGCGGATGGGTGATCACGCCTTGCTCGTCCGGCCAACCTCGCACCAAAGCCTGATAGCGCTTCAGCGTGCGGCCTTGCTCAAAGGTTTGCCCAAGCAGCGATGCCATCTCAGGCGACAGCGCAAACAGCAGCAGGCCCGACGTGCCCTTGTCCAGCCTGTGCACCGGCCAGACCGGTCGCCCTAATTGATCGCGCAACAACTGCATGGCAAAAACCTGCTCATGCGCGTCCAGTGCCGTGCGGTGAACCAGCAGCCCGGCCGGCTTGTTGATGGCCGCGAGATGTTCGTCAATGTAGATGATTTGCAGCATGAAGGGCGTGAGGTATGGCTCGTAT
>CANFYD010000214.1 GCA_947450745.1 Burkholderiales bacterium | reverse complement strand
TGGCGGTGACCGGCTTGTCTGCGGCCAACAAGACGTACGACGCGACCACGGCGGCGACCCCGAGCGGAACCGCCGCAGTCGCGGCGCTGGGCGCTGACAGCTTGACGCTGAGCGGCAGCGGGCTGGCCAGCTTTGCCGACAAGAACGTTGGTGTCGGCAAGGCCATCACGGTCACCGGCTACATGCTCGGCGGTACCGATGCCGGCAACTATCTGATTGCGCAGCCGACCGGGCTGACGGCAAATATCGCGCAGGCCACTTTGGCGGTGACCGGCTTGTCTGCCGCCAACAAGACTTACGACGCGACGACGGCGGCGACATTGAACGGAACAGCGGGGTTTACGGCGCTGGGCTCGGACAGCTTGACGCTGAGCGGCAGCGGGCTGGCCAGCTTTGTCGACAAGAACGTCGGCGTCGGCAAGGCCGTCACGGTCACCGGCTACACGCTTGGCGGTACCGATGCTGGCAACTATCTGATTGCGCAGCCGACCGGGCTGACGGCGAATATTGCGCAGGCCAATCTGGCTGTGACTGGGCTGTCTGCGGCCAACAAGACTTACGACGCGACCACGGCGGCGACCTTGAGCGGAACCGCCGCAGTTGCTCCGCTGGGCGCTGACAGCTTGACGCTGAGCGGCAGCGGGTTGGCCAGCTTTGTCGACAAGAACGTTGGTGTCGGCAAAGCCGTCACGGTCACCGGCTACACGCTTGGCGGTACCGATGCCGGCAACTATCGATTGCTCAGCCCGTTCCAGCTGGCAGCCGACATCACCCCGGCAAGTTTGCAATATGTCGCCGATGCGGCCGCCAAACGAGCGGGCGAGGCCTTGCCTGTTTTCTCGGGTTCGGTGACGGGATTTCTGGGCGCGGACAACTTGCAGAACTCCAGCGCCGGCCAACTTGTCTTCACCACTGCCGCCAGCCCGCTCTCGCCCGCCGGCAGTTATGCGGTGTTGGGTGGCGGGTTGGTAGCGAGCAACTACAGTTTTTCGCAAGCTCCGGGCAACGCCACGGCTTTGAGCGTCGCAGCGGTCATTCCGGAAGTGCCGCTGGTGCAGAGTGCCGTCGCGGCTTTGTCGGCTGTTTTCCTTCCGCAAATCGCGCCGGTTGACAGCGCGCCGGGTGGCATGCTGAATATCTTGGCGAGCACCACCTCGACAGGAGCAACAGCGACAAGCGCCGCCGCAGGTCTTGCCGACGGGGTGCTGCCAGCCAGTACGCAGCCCGCCTTGTCGAGTAGCAACCCGCAAGCGATCGAACAGGCCTTTGGTCAACAGCGTTTGGCCGGCATGTCGCAAGAGGCGCTGGCGCAGATGCTGAACGCCCGCGACAACTACAAGAAAACCTTGTTTGCGGAAGCGATCTACAAGCTGGAGCAGAACCCTTCGTTGGGCGAGTTGCGCGGCTGTGCCACGCTCAGCGATCTGGCAGGCGGCAACTGCGTGATCACGGCGGATATCAAACGTCAATTGAAGATGTTGCAGGGCGACAGCAGCGGCCAATCCCAGCAAGCACTGGCTGCACCGATAGCACCGCCCACCCCGGTCGTGACCGCGCTGCCAGGGCAGCCGCTGGCTCCGTCAGTGGAAACTCCTGCAGCCGCAGCGACGTTGCCGCCTTCAATCTTGCCGACTGCCCCGGAACCCATCAAACGCCGGGTCAAGACGGCCGCTTTGCCGCAGATCGAGCGCAAGGTCGCGGTGATGATTGGCGTCAATAACTATGCCGACTCTGCCATCCCGCAGCTCAGCAACGCGGTGGCCGACTCGCGGGCGGTCGGGCGCTTGTTGGGCGAGAGCTTCGGCTACGAAACCGTGCTGCTGGACAACGCCAGCAAGGTGTCGGTGGTGGCGGCGCTGAACCAGTTGGCGCTGGAGTTGGGGCCACGCGACTCGGTGGTGATTTACTACGCCGGGCACGGCGAGCTGGTGCCGTCCACCGGCCTGGGCTACTGGCAGTTGAGCGACAGCGATGCCAAGCGACCGGAAACCTGGCTCTCGAATGCCGACATCGGCCGCATGATTGCGCAGTTCGGAGCCTCGCAGGTGGCGCTTATTTCAGACAGTTGCTATTCCGGGTCGCTGGTGTCCGAGCAGCGCATTCGTGCCACGCCCGGCAAAGTCGACCCGCAAGCGGTGCTGGCTAAAAAGTCGGTGGTGGTGATGTCCTCGGGCGGCAATGAGCCTGTGTTCGACGAAGGCCGTGACGGACACTCGCTGTTCGCCTGGAATTTGATGAACAGCCTGAAGCAAGTGCCGGCTTGGCAGATGGGCGGTAACCTGTTCGAGCGCGTTCGGTTTGCCGTGGCCAGGGAATTGCCACAACGGCCGCAATATGGCTCATCAAGTGCAGCCGGCCATCAACTCGGCGGCGATTATTTGTTCGAACAACGGCAGTTGGAAGCCGTGAATTGACGCCATGACGAGCGCTTTGTGTGCTCGGGTCCTGATCACACCAATCACTCCGATCGCCCCGAGCTCTCCCTCACCGTTCTTTTGAAAGAGATTGCCATGAATTCCATTTCCATCAAGCCACTGATCGCCATGCTGTTCGGCCTCGGCCTGTGTGGCACCGTTGCGGCTCAAAGTCTGGACAAGACGCCAGCCGCCGCTGTGCTGAAGGGCGCGCAAGTGTCCGAGTCCAACCTGATTGATGCGCTGGAGATTGACGCACCTGAAAGCGCTGCCAGTGGTGCACTGACACGTGGTTTTCGGGCGGCCACCCGCACCGATGGCAGCAAGGCGGCCAAGCCTGCCAATCCGAGTGCCGGCAAGGCAAGTTTGCAAGTGACCTTCACGACCAATTCGGCAGACCTGACGGAGGAGGCGAAGGGCGTGCTCGACACGCTGGCCCGGGCGCTGCAATCTGACCGCTTGGCCGGCTTTGCCTTCAAGATCGAGGGCCATGCCGATGCGCGCGGCGATGCAGATCGCAACTTGCAGCTGTCGCAACTGCGGGCTGAAGCGGTGGCCGCTTATTTGATAGCCCAGCACGGTTTGCTGCCCGAGCGGCTGTCGCCGGTCGGGCGCGGTTCGTCTGAATTGTTGAACACGCAGCGCATTGATGCGCCGGAGAACCGTCGCGTGACCATCGTCACGGTCAGGAACTGAGGTGCTGCTGCTGGTGATGGCTTTGGCGCTGAATAAACGGCCTGCGGCGTGAAACCGCCTGCCAAGCCTGTCGTGCGCCCGAGCTGGTTTCGTTACCGCTGGCTCGCCTCGATGGCGCTGTTTTTCACGCTGCTGGGGCTGGCCTGCCTGCTGGTGTGGCCGGCTTGGCCAGGGCAAACCAGCAGCCAAGCCGCAGCAACAGCAACAGCCGCACCAACATCAGCCGCTTTGCCGCTGGCGGAAAGTCGCCAGCCCACCGCAACGGCTTCGGCCAGCATCGCGCAGTTGCTGGCCGGTTCTCCTGGAAAAAACGCAGAGGACTGGCGAGTGCTGCGCCTGCAAGGCAATGCGGCCGTGCTGGTGATCGAATTCCCGACGCTGCTGGTTCAGGGCCAAACCTTCAATCGGGCGGCGGCGCTGCTGGAGAAAACCGGCGGCTTGCGTCAGCAACTGCTGACTGATGACGAACTGGCAGCTTTGCTGACGAAGTCGGGCGACAACACCGAAACCTTTTTCCTGGGCCACGACTACACCGCCAACGGTTTGGCGCGGTTTTTCAACCAGGCCGAGCGGCAATCCATTGCACTCAATCCCCAAGAGCTGCGCTTGCGCCAGTTGCTGCTGGACACCTCGATTTTGAAACACGAGGCGGGTCGCTACGTCGCGCAGGGCGAGCAAGCGGTGATCAGTTTCACCAGCGTGCACTTGGACAACCCGGCCACACCGCAAGATGAAACAGTGGACGCGCTGCGGCGCGAAAGCATCCTGCTGCATGAACTCAGCCACGGCGAGTTTTTCACCAACCCCGACTACCAACAACGCAGCTGGAACTACTGGCGCAAGGCCTTGACCGAGGCCGAACGGCGGACGTTCCGGCAGTTGCTGGCCGGCATGGGTTACGACGCCGGCAACGAGGAGTTGATGGTCAACGAAACGCAGGCCTTGCTGATGCACACGCCAGACGAGCGCGCTTTCGGCCCCGCCAACCTGGGCTTGAACGCCGCGCAGTTTGCCAACCTCAAACTGCGTTGGGAGAAAAATCCAGCTCCACAATGACCGGTGCGTGATCGCTGGGGCGTTCGTTCTTGCGCATCGCTTTGTCGATGCTGCAGGCTTTGACGCTGTCCTTCAGCGCCGGGCTGACCATGACGTGGTCAATGCGCAGGCCCTGGTTCTTGCGAAAAGCCAGGTTGCGGTAATCCCACCAACTCCAGCTTTTAGGCGCTTGTTCGAACAGCCGGAACGCATCGACCAGACCCTGCGCTTGCAGGGCTTGGAAGTGAGCCCGTTCTTGCGGCGTGCAGTGAATTTGCCCCGCCCAGGCAACCGGGTCGTAGACATCGCGGTCTTCGGGTGCGATGTTGAAGTCACCCATCAACACCAGCTTTTCATGCGACTTCAACTCGTCGGCCAGCCAGCTTTGCAGCGCAGCCAACCACGCCATCTTGTATTCGAACTTGTCGCTGTCGGGTGCCTGCCCATTGGGAAAGTAAGCGCCGATGCAGCGCACACCGTCCACAGTGCCGGCAATCACCCGGGCCTGAGCATCTTCGAAGCCGGGAATGTTCTTGACCACATCCAGAGCCGGCGTGCGGCTGATCAATGCCACGCCGTTATAGGTCTTCTGCCCGAACCACTGCACCTGATAGCCCGCCGCGCCAATTTCCAAGGTCGGAAATTTGTCGTCAGTCATCTTGGTTTCTTGCAGCACCAGCACCTCGACCGGATTGGCCGCCAGCCATTCCAGCACCTGCGGCAGCCGCACAGTCAGTGAGTTGACATTCCAGGTCGCAAGTTTCATTGATGTTCTAAGCCTATGTTTTTATTGAATAAAATTTTTACTATCTTCAAGGATGCCCCCCAGATGCACCCCTAAAATACGTAACTGAAAACTCTGTCAAGGTGACGCAGCATGAGCCTGTCGGAGGCCCATGTCGGGAGCTGTTTGCAGGAAGATGCGAAGGTAGATCGGCATTGTCGCGCTACATGTTTTGTTCTGGGTAATTCGCCCATCGTTCAATACGATGGCATAGCTTGCAAGCCGGCCAGCGTCGAAAGCATGGTGTGATTTGGGCCAGCGCTTCGAGTTGCGGGTTCTGGCCGAAGAAATGCTCGCGGTTGTAGCGGCCGTCTTTGGCCGCAAAGGTCTGGAACTGCCCGTCCACAGTGTTGGCAAATGCCCGGGCCAGCGCGCCCTCGGTGTCGCGGGCGAACAGACCGTCCCAGTCCGAGCCCCAGACCAGCTTGATGACGCGCCAACCGGCACCGGCAAACAGCGCTTCGAGCTCGTCGATGACCCGGCTGTTGCCGCGCACCGGGCCATCAAGCCGCTGCAGATTGCAGTTGACGACCCAGATCAGGTTGTCGAGCTTCTCGCGCGCGGCCAGGGTCAGCGCCGACATGCTTTCCGGCTCGTCCATCTCGCCATCACCGAACACCCCCCAAACCTTGCGCCCGCTGGTGTCCTGCAACTTGCGGTGCTGCAGATAGCGCATGAAGCGGGCATGGAAGATGGAGCTGATCGGCCCCAAGCCCATCGAGCCGGTGGGGAACTGCCAGAAGTCCGGCATCAACCAGGGGTGTGGGTAACTGCTCAAGCCCCGCTCACTCGGCTGGCCTGATTGATGCACGCTGATTTCCTGGCGGTAATGGCTCAGATCTGCTTCGCTCAGCCGCCCTTCCAGGAAGGCTCGGGCATAGACACCCGGGGCCGAGTGCGGTTGGTAGAACACCAGATCGCCGCCTGCATGTCCCGCATGGCCCTCATGTCCCTGCTGGACCTGCGTGCCGCGAAAGAAATGGTTGAAGCCGACCTCGAACAGGTCCGCCGCACTCGCGTAGCTGGCGATGTGGCCACCCAATTCGCCGTAAGCCTGGTTGGCCCTCACCACCATGGCCAGGGCGTTCCAGCGCATCAGTGAGGCCAGCCGCTCCTCAAGAGCCAAGTCGCCTGGAAAGGCTGTTTGTTGCGACAAGGGAAGGGTGTTGACATAGGGCGTGCCCCGCACGGGCTGCCAGCCCACGGCCGGGTCGCGCGCCACTCTTGTGTTTCCTGCGGGTCGCTGTCGAAGGGTTGGTCCAAGCCAAGCCGGGTTTGCACTGAAGAGTCGCTCATTATTTTGCCCTTGCGGTCGAACGGAAAACGTTGACGGCGACGGCGCTGTTGAGCCGAATCGACCCCAGATTGACGGGGCCACAAAAATGTAGGGGTGAACGCTGAGGGCTGCCAGATGGAAATTCTTCTGCGGCGATCAGCATTTGCGATCAACTCGTCTTTCGACGCGGCGTGCTGGCCGGTGGGCACGAGCGGTAAGGGGAGTAGCGGCCTTTTGCATTGATCGTTTGGCGATGCCGCTGAGGTATCCACCGCGCCGAACTGAAGTGATCGGCCCGGCTCGACCGACGCGCCAGTCGCTTCTCAGCACGCGTCGGTCAGAGGTGAAGCCGCGTCAGTAGTGGTAGCTCAGCGCTAGGCCGACAGTTCGCGGCACGCCGGGGTACATGACGTTGTTGCCGACGATGCCTCCGGTGGCCCCGGTCGCGTAGTACTGGTTGCCCAGGTTCTTGACGTAGAGCTG
>CANFYD010000213.1 GCA_947450745.1 Burkholderiales bacterium | reverse complement strand
GGGCATAACCGTTCTTGACATTGACGACATCGCCAAGATTGCCCAGATTGGCCACTTTTTCAAGCAGAATAATTTGCATGGTCAGTGTGTCCTCAAACCTTGTGCTGGTCGCTGTACGGCAGCATGGCGAGGAAACGCGCACGCTTGATTGCCACAGTCAACTGGCGCTGGAAGAAAGCGCGCGTGCCGGTCAAGCGAGCGGGCGTGATCTTGCCGTTTTCGCCGACGAAGTCGCGCAATGTATCGATGTCTTTGTAGTCGATCTGCTCAACACCAGTGACGGTGAAGCGGCAGAAACGCTTGCGACGGAACAGCAACGATTGAGTGTTGCGCTTTGGCTTCTTATCTTTCGAGAAGCGGCCTTTGCCACGTGGTGGAGCCATCGTATGACCTCTTTCATTTAGATCCGGATTCGAACAATTCGGTGCTTACACACTCTCCAGAGCGGTGATGTGGAAAATAACTCCACGTCCGTTGCGCTGGTTGCTGAGGAAACCCGAAAAGCGGGCTGTTCCCCCAACACCCAAGGCTTGGAGCAGTTTGGCCGTCTCGCCGACTGCCACCGCTTTGATTTCCATGGAAACCTTGCGGGGCTTGCCGGCTTCTTGCACCTGGCTCTCATGCTTCAAGCTGAGATCCAGGGCAATCAGCCCGGCGGGCGTATATCTGACCAAACCCAGTTCCAGCAACTGCGCTTGCAAAATCAACTGATTCAAATTTGAGTCAGAGCGATCTTGCGCTGCAGTCCATGCTGTCAACTGGTGCAAACACTTGGCTTGGAGCCTGATTTAGGCAGTTGCTGCTTGCGGAGCCTTGCGGGCTTCTTCGCGGTCCACAGTCTTCATCATCACTGAAGGTGCGGTCACAGCCTTGGGCGTCAACACCGTCAGGTGGCGCAGCACGGCATCGTTGAAGCGAAAGCCAGTTTCCAGCTCGATCAACGTGGCATTGCTGCACTCGATGTTCAAGCACAGGTAATGTGCTTTAGCCAGCTTCTGGATCAGGTAAGCCATTTGACGGCGGCCCCAATCTTCAACGCGGGTCACAACACCGCCACCGCTGGTGATCAGTGTCTTGTAACGCTCCAGCATGGCCGGAACTTGTTCGCTTTGATCCGGATGGATCAGCAGCACGATTTCATAGTGACGCATAAATACTCCTTGTGGATTCCAGGCAGATTGCTCTGGCCTGAGGAAGCCGAGCCACTCTGTAATTAGCAGACGGTCACGTGGTCACGGCAAGGCGGAACCAAAGATTCTAGCCGATTCTTGCAGCACGCCTGATGTTTTTTGTGTCAAGCAAGAGGCGGGCTGCGCAAATGGCCCAACATCACGACCTGCTGCGGCTTTGGCGCGGGTGTCAGCCAACTGATCAGGAACACCGCAGCAAAGCCCGCCGGTACGCCGAACAGCCCGGCCGAAATCGGCTGAATCCCCCACCACAACTGCGGCGGTCCCAACAAACCCAGCGCCAGGCGCAGGGGCGGATGGGTAGACAGGATGTAGTAGCAAGTCACGCCCAAACCCACCAGCATGCCGGTCACCGCCCCCCAGGCGTTGGCTCGTCGCCAGAAAATCCCCAGCACCAAGGCCGGAAAGAACGCCGCCCCCGCGATGGAAAACGCAGCCGCGACCATGAACAGAATATCGGCCGGTTTTTGCGCCGCAATCGCAGCGGCCGCCAGCGCCGTGACAAGCAGCAGCGCTTTGGACATGGTGACGCGCCGGGTGGTGGTGGCTGTCGGGTTGATGACCCGGAAATAAATGTCGTGCGACAGCGCCGCCGAGATCGTCAGCAACAAGCCGTCGGCTGTGGACAAGGCCGCCGCCAAGCCTCCCGCTGCGACCATGCCCGACACCACATAGGGCAGGCCCGCCAACTCAGGTGTGACCAGCATGATGATGTCGCTGCTGATGCGCATCTCACCCAGTTGCAGGACGCCGTCACCGTTCACATCGCTGACCGACAACAGCCCGGGGTCCACCCGCGTCCACTGCGCGATCCAGGCCGGCAGTTGATCAAACGGCGTCCCGACCAGGTGATTGAAAACCTCGTACTTGACCATCACCGCCAGGGCCGGCGCGGTGAAATAAAGCAGCGAGATGAAGAACAGCGACCAAGCGACCGATTCGCGCGCCTCACGCACGGTGGGCGTCGTGTAGTAACGCATCAGGATGTGCGGCAGACCGGCGGTGCCCACCATCAAACAAAACACCAGCGCCAGGAAATTGCGCCGCGACTCGTCGAATTGCAGGCGCTGCGGCGGAGTCCCGTCCGGGTCGCCGGCAAACGCCTGGGCGTGTGGCGGCATGCCGGCCAACGGCAGCGCCCGCGCCTCGTTGGCCGCTTGGGCGCGCTCCCATTGATCGCGCGCCTCGGCGGGCGTGCGCGGCAGCAGGGCCTGCCTTTTTTCCGCCGCCTGGATTTCCGCCAGCGGCGCGTCGGCCGCCTTCAACGCAGCCACTTGCCGGGCGGCCTGAATGCGCTCGCGCGCCAAAGTCACCGGCACGTCCTGCAATTTGTGCTCGAAGCTGGCCGCGCGCTGAGTGAACACCTCACGCACTTGCAACTCCAGCGGGTCAACCAGCAATTGCTGCTCGCGCTGACTGATCTGCTGCAATTGATAGCCGTAAACCAGTTGCGGGAACGGCAAGCCGGTTTGCTCGACGCACAGCCAAGCAACCGGCACCAGATAGGCCACGATCAAAACAATGTATTGCGCCACTTGCGTCCAGGTGACGGCCCGCATGCCGCCCAGGAACGAACACACCAACACGCCACCCAAGCCGACGAACACGCCGATCTCGAACGCCAAGCCGGTCAGGCGTGAGGTGATCAGGCCAACGCCGTAAATTTGTGCAACCACGTAAATGAAGGACACCAGAATGGCGGCGGCCGCGCCGATCAAGCGCGGTGCGCGGCCGCCGTAACGCGCACCGAGAAAGTCAGGAATAGTGAACTGCCCGAATTGGCGCAAATAAGGTGCCAAGCAAAGTGCCACCAGGCAAAAGCCGCCGGTCCACCCGAGCACGAAGGCCAAACCGCCGTAGCCCGACAAATAAAGCGTGCCGGCCATGCCGATGAAGGAAGCGGCGCTCATCCAGTCGGCCCCAGCCGCCAGGCCGTTGTAGAGCGCCGGTACGCGCCGGCCGGCGACGTAGTACTCGTCGGTGTCGGTGGTACGACTCAGCAAGCCGATGCCGGCATACACGCCCACGGTGGCCGCCAGAAAGCTGAAGCCGATCCAGCTCTTCGGCAAGCCCCAACGCTCCAGCAGCGCCAGCGCCAACACGAACAGCACAAAGCCGAGCGTGTACCAGGCATAGATGCGGTTCAGCTGCGGACTCATGCTGACTGCAGCGCCAGCGCGTGATTTGTTGGAACCGGGGACGGCTTTGACTGGCGTATTGGGAGGCATGGGGAGTGGCGTGCTGAGGGCCTCGCTTCGAGTGGCAAGCCCTCATCATGTGAGCGGTAGCTGCCAGCGTCGATCCCGACGAACCCGCCCCTCGCCACATGCGAACGGCCCATCAGGGCCGCTCGTTTGATGAAGATCATCAGCCCCGATGCGAGGCTGATGGGTCGATCAGCGACTGGCCAGACGCTGCCAGGTTTCGATCACCGAGTCCGGGTTCAGGGAAATCGAACCAATCCCCTCATCGGCCAGCCAGTCGGCAAAGTCCGGATGGTCGCTGGGGCCTTGGCCGCAGATACCGATGTATTTGCCGGTGGCGCGGCAAGCGCTGATGGCACGCGAGATCAAGGCCTTGACCGCAGGATCACGCTCGTCGAAGTCACCTGCCAACTGCTCCAGCCCGGAATCCCGGTCCAGGCCCAGCGTCAGCTGAGTCAGGTCGTTCGAGCCAATCGACATGCCGTCGAAATGCTCCAGGAAGGCCTCGGCCAAGATGGCGTTGCTGGGCACCTCGCACATCATGATGACGCGCAAGCCGTCTTGCCCGCCCGCCGCCGCACGCTTGAGCCCGCGCTCGGCCAGCATGTTGACAACCCGCTCGGCCTGCCGCACGGTGCGCACGAAGGGCACCATGATTTCGATGTTGGACAGGCCCATCTCGTTGCGAGCCCGCTTCAAGGCCTCGCATTCCATCGCGAAAGCGTCGCTGAACTCGCCGCTGATGTAGCGCGACGCACCGCGGAAGCCCAGCATCGGGTTCTCTTCATCGGGCTCATAACGCGAGCCGCCGATCAGCTTGCGGTACTCGTTGCTCTTGAAGTCAGACAAACGCACGATCACCGGGCGCGGGAAGAAAGCAGCCGCAATCGTCGCGATACCTTCAACCAATTTATCGACATAAAACGCCCGTGGCGAGGCGTAACCGCGCGCCACCGATTCGACTGCCTTTTTCAAGTCGGCGTCGATATTCGGGTAGTCGAGGATGGCCTTCGGGTGCACGCCGATGTTGTTGTTGATGATGAATTCAAGTCGCGCCAAGCCCACGCCGGCGCTGGGCATCTGGGCAAAGTTGAAGGCCAGTTGCGGGTTGCCCACATTCATCATGATCTTGATCGGGCAGTACGGCAGCTCGCCGCGATGCACCTCGCTGACCTCGGTTTCCAGCAGGCCGTCGTAGACAAAGCCAGTATCACCCTCGGAGCAAACGACCGTCACCAACTGCCCGTCCTTCAAGGTTTCGGTCGCGTCGCCGCAACCGACAACGGCCGGAATGCCCAGTTCGCGCGCAATGATGGCGGCGTGGCAAGTGCGCCCGCCACGATTCGTCACGATGGCCGAAGCCCGCTTCATCACCGGCTCCCAGTTCGGGTCAGTCATGTCGGTGACCAGCACATCGCCGGGCTGGACGCGGTCCATCTCGCTGATGTTGGAGACCAGACGAACCGGGCCGGTGCCGATCTTCTGGCCGATTGCACGGCCCTCGGCCAACACGGTGCCGGTCTTGGTCGGGTCACCCTTCAGTTTGTAGCGGTGCTCGACTTGACCGGCCGCTTGGCTTTTCACTGTCTCAGGCCGGGCCTGCAGGATGTAGATCTTGCCGTCGAGGCCATCGCGGCCCCATTCGATGTCCATCGGGCGGCCGTAATGCTGCTCGATCACGCAAGCGTAGCGGGCCAACTCGATCACTTCGGCATCTGCCAGCGAGTAGCGGTTGCGCGCTTCGGGGGCCGTATCCACCGTCTTCACCAACTTGCCGGTGGCCGCCTTTTCTTCGGCCGAGCTGAACTCCATGCGGATCAGCTTGGAGCCCAGATTGCGCCGGATGATGGGCAGCTTGCCGCGCGCCAGGGCCGGCTTGTGGACATAGAACTCGTCCGGATTGACGGCGCCCTGCACCACCGTTTCGCCCAGGCCGTAGCTGGAGGTGATGAACACCACGTCTTTGAAACCGGACTCGGTGTCGATGGTGAAGACCACGCCGGCCGCACCCAGATCCGAGCGCACCATGCGCTGCACGCCAGCGGACAGCGCCACATCGGCATGGGCAAAGCCCTTGTGGACGCGGTAGCTGATGGCCCGGTCGTTGTAGAGCGAGGCAAACACTTCCTTCATCTTGTGCAGCACTTCTTCGATGCCGACCACATTCAGGAACGACTCCTGCTGACCGGCGAACGAGGCATCGGGCAGGTCCTCGGCGGTAGCGGAGGAACGCACCGCAAATGACACGCCGGGATGCTCCACCGTCAGGGTCGCAAAAGCGCTGCGGATCTGCGCTTCCAGGTCAGCGGGGAAAGGCTGTGCTTCAAGCCACGCGCGAATCTCGGCACCGGCTTCGGCCAAGGCGCGCACGTCGTCGGTGTTGAGCGTGCTCAAGCGCGCTTCGATGCGCTTGTCCAGGCCCTCGTAGGCCAGGAATTCCCGGAACGCATGGGCCGTGGTCGCAAAGCCGCCGGGCACGCGCACATCGGTGGCGGCCAGTTGGGAAATCATCTCGCCGAGGCTGGCGTTCTTGCCGCCGACGACCTCGACGTCGGTCATCCTCAGATTCTCAAAGGGAACGACCAGGGCGGCCGCATCAAAGCGTGTGGACATGGGGAAACTCCGTGATGTTGAAAATTCTGGGTTCCCGCTGCTGCTGTTGTCGCGCAGGCACATTCACTGCGGCGATGAACACATGCCAAGCACCCAACGATTGTTGATTGTGATTTTGGGTTGAGGGCGGGCATGGCGTGGGCGGGAATTTGCAACCGATTCTAAGGGGAAGCCCCTTTATGATGAAACGGAACTCTAGAGCTGCTCAATCATGCCCAATCGCACCGTGTATTACGTCTCGGATGGCACCGGCATCACCGCCGAAACCTTCGGCAATTCGATCCTGGCCCAGTTCCCGATCAAGCCGCGCCATGTCCGCCGCCCCTTTGTGGATTCCGCTGAAAAAGCCTATGCCGTGGTGCGGGAAATCAACGAAACCTGCGAACGCGAGGGCCGACGCGCCGTCGTCTTTGCCACCCTGGTCAACCGGGACGTACTGAAGGTCGTGCGCGACCACTGCCAGGGCCGGGTGCTGGATATGTTCGGCACCTTCATCGAGCCGTTGGAGGATGAGTTCGAGGTCAAGTCCAACCACCGGGTCGGCCGCTTCTCCGATGTAGCACGCAGCCAGGAATATCACGACCGCATCGAAGCGATCAATTTCACCCTGGTCCACGATGACGGGCAATCGGCCAAAAACCTCGACATCGCCGATGTGATCCTGGTCGGCGTGTCGCGCAGCGGCAAAACGCCGACCTCGCTCT
>CANFYD010000212.1 GCA_947450745.1 Burkholderiales bacterium | reverse complement strand
AGATGCTGAGCCGGCGCGGCGGCGATTTGTCCGGCGGGCAGCAACAGCAGTTGGCGATTGCCCGTGCGCTGGCCGCAGGCCCGCAGGTGCTGATCCTGGACGAGCCGACCGAGGGCATACAGCCCAGCGTCATCAAGGACATCGGCCGGGTGATCCGGGGCCTGGCCCAGCGCGGCGACATGGCCATCATCCTGGTCGAGCAGTACTACGACTTTGCCGAAGAGCTGGCCGATCAGTACCTGGTCATGGAACGCGGCGAAATCATCGCCCGCGGGCCGGGGTCGGAGATGGCAGCCAAGGGCGTGCGGGAGTTGGTGTCGGTGTAGCCCGCCTGCAGATGCGCAAAATGCGGGGGCTTTCAACTCGCGCATCTGCCCCCACTGACCTTCAAATCCTCGATCCTGCGTCGGCAATTCGGCTGATACGCGCGCCTCGCGGCACTCGTTGACACGACACTAGGCCGATGTTGCCAGAGGGCTCTCGAAAACTGCTCTCGGTTCAGCCGGCTGAGAACGGCAAGCTTGGAGAAGAATGGACGGTTGCCAGTGGCAAGAACAGAGTGCGCGTCGCGTCGGGCAGAGCGATGAAGCCATGATGCCGGTAGAAAGCCGCAGCGGTCTCATCCTTTGCATCGACCATCAGGGCATACGCGGCGATCTCCGAACGCGCGGCGCGGGTGAGTGCATCGGCGAGCAGCGCACCGCCTAGCCCATGCCCCTTGAATGCAAGATCAACGGCCAAGCGGCCCATGCGAACGGCGGGCACGGTCGGATAGCGTGGCAGCTTCTTGCCGCTGCTGGCCGGAAGATCGGCCAGCAGCAGGCTTGCCGAGGCCAAGGTGTAGTAACCCGTGATGCCTTGTCCGTCAGCCAGTGCGACGAAGCAGGCCGCTATGCGGCGGCGAACGTCCTGGGTGACTTGTTCCCGTAAGTAGCGGTCCAGCGGTTCCGAGCCGCTGTTGAACGTCGTGCGGTCATGCGTGGTGTCGAGCCGCGTGAGTAGAAACGGCGCCCGGCTCATTCAGCGCGTAACAGCTTGCTGCGACGAGCGAAGGCACGTTCCAAGGCCGCAGACGGTTGCGGCGGCGACAGCAGTGCCTGTGCAAAACACTTCTGATCAGCCAGCGAGAGCCGGATAACTTCGGCCTGTTCGATGGCGCGTTGCGCAGCCTCCTGGACAGTGGCGACGACGAAATCGGTCATGGTGCGCCCCTGAAGTTCGGCGGCGCGTTTGAGCATCGAATGCAGTTCGGTGCTGATCCTGGCTTCGAGACGAGCGGTGGGGTTGGCTGCGGGCATGGTGTTGTCCTCCTGAGGTAAATCATACGGCTAAAAGCCGTACAAAACAACTGCTGCCCTCGAACCTCAACCGTTGGTGTGGGCGGCAGCGCTGCGCGGCCGCTTGCAAAACTTGATCCCGATGGCCCGGTCTGTTGCTTGACGTTGACGATGCTGGACCGCAGACCCGGCGCAACCCCGGGTCTGCGCATCAACACCAGCTGCGACACTCAGGCGTCGCCAATTCAACCTTCGCAAAAAAATCAAATGCTGACCATCCATCACCTCGGCAATTCCCAGTCGGAACGCATCCTCTGGCTCTGTGAAGAGCTCGGTCTGCCCTATGAGCTCAAGCGTTACGAGCGCGATGCGGTCACTCGCTTGGCCCCGCCTGAGCTGAAACTGGTGCATCCGCTTGGCAACGCGCCGATCTTGACCGAGGGCGCGCTGGTGCTGGCCGAATCGGCCGCCATCATCGACTACATCATTGCCAAGCATGGCGGTGGGCGTCTTGCCCTGACACCGGCGCACGCCGACTTTGCCGACTACCTTTACTGGTTCCACTTTGCCAACGGCAACCTGCAGCCGCATATGGGCCGCAACATGATCCTGAACCGGCTGCAGCTGCCGGCCAACGACCCGATGCTGCTCGGCACTCAGGGCCGCCTGACCCGCGCGCTGGATTTGGTCGAAGCCCGGCTGGGCACAGCCGACTATCTGGCCGGCACCGAGTTCACGGCGGCCGACATCATGACGGTCTTCTCCCTGACCACCATGCGCCTCTTTATGCCACTCGACTTGGCGCCCTATGCCCACATCCGCGCCTACCTGAGCCGCATCGGCGCCCGCGACGGCTATCAACGGGCGATGTTGAAGGGCGACCCGGATCTGGTGCCGATGCTGAGTTGACGGCTGTAGCGCAGCCTGGGCCTGGGCCTGGGCCTGGGTCAGCAGCGGCGATGGGTCGAAAGACCGGCATCAGCCGCAACACCTGCCACATCAGGACGCAGCGCCGCCCACGCTTCATCACTCCGGCTCCGCGAGCCCCCAGAACTTCCACCCGATGAAGCATCGCTACCCACACATGAAGCCCCGCTCTTCTGCCCGTCCCTCAGCCCGTCCCTCTGACCCAGAGTCTTCCCCGCTGTCTGCCCAGTCATCTGCCCCGTTGTTTGCCAATCTGGCCGCACTTTTAGCCGCGCTGGCAGCGACCGGCGCGCTGGCGTGCATCGTCCAGACCCAGATCAATCTGGCCCAACTGCTCGAACTTGGTGCGCAAGTTTCACCCGCCACCCGGGTCTGGATGACGCTGGAGGACTTGGCCAGGTTCGGCCCCGTCATGCTGGCGATCGCCGCTGCCGCGATGCTTCCTGCGCTGCTGACGGCACAACGGGCCGCGCAACGGTGGCTGCCGACCGCACGCTTGGCGGTGCGTGCAGGCCTCTATGCGGCCGGCTCTGTCGCTGCGCTCTGGACGGCGTTCTGGCTGATGCGTTCGGTGATCCCGATGCCTGCGATCGCCGCCACGCGTGAGCTGAGCGGCCATGTCCTGCTCTCCTTGTCCGGCGTCGGCGGCGGTGTGATCTACGCCTTGCTGACCTCACCCCGACTGGGCACCAAGCCAGCGGCCGACTTGCGTGCGCGCCGACGCAACATCCTGGCAGGGGCGACGTTTGTGCTCGTCCCGCTGATGATCTTCCTCGCGATGGCTCCCCGCGGTGACGAGCAGCCCGCGCCGGTCGATCCCGCGAGCTACCGCGTGCAGACCGTGGCCACGGGCCTGAACCGTCCCTGGGCGGTGGCGTTCCTGCCCGACGGCCGAGCGCTCGTCACGGAAATGGGCGGACGTTTGTTGACCATCGCCCCAGGAGGTGCCCGCTCAGAGATTGCGCTCGCGGGCTTGCCGCCGATCTTTCACCAAGGTGGAGTGGCCGGCTTGATGGACGTCGCGCTGGATCCGGACTTTGCTAGCAACGGGCGGCTGTACTTGACCATGGGCTACGGTGACGCCGGCGCGAATGGCGTGCGTCTGGTTCGCGCCAAGCTGACGGGCGAGCGGATCGAAGACGTCCGCGTGCTGTTCAGCTCCACGCTCAAACCCAGCGCCGGCAACAACGGCGGGCGTCTGGCCTTCCTCGGGGACGGCACGCTGGTGCTGACCCTCGGTGACGGCAGCGCACGCCGCGAGGAAGCCCAGAACTTGTCCAACCACCTCGGCAGCCTCGTCAGGCTGGACCGGGACGGCCGCCCGCCGGTTGACAACCCCTTTCTTCAACAAGCGGGCGCTGCGCCCGAGATCTACAGCTTCGGCCACCGCAATGTGCAGGGGATTGCCAAGGATCCGGTCACGGGGGACTTGCTCATCACGGAACACGGCCCGCGTGGTGGCGATGAAATCAACCGCGTCGTGGCCGGCGGCAACTACGGCTGGCCCCTCGTCACCGGCGGCATCGACTATCCGTTTGCGCGCGTCTCGCCGTTCACCCGGCTTGACGGCTACCTGGACCCGATCCTGCAATGGACGCCTTCGATCGCGCCGTCCGGCCTGGCGGTCTACGACGCTGCGCTGTTTCCAGAATGGCGCGGTGATCTGTTCGTCCCGGCACTCAGGGAGCGTGCGGTGCGCCGCGTGATTCGCAGCAAGCAGGGCCGCATCGTGGGTCAACAGCTGTTGCTGGCGGACCTGAACGAGCGGATGCGTGACGTCCGAGTGGCACCCGATGGGGCCATCTACGTGCTGACGGACGGCCTCGATGCCAAGCTGCTGCGCCTCGTTCCACCCGCGCCCGCGCCTGTTGTCGGCGGGTGAGGGCGGGTGAGGTTGGGTGAGCGCGTGACCCGCGTGAACGCAGGTCAGAGTCCGCGTCTTTTCGCTGGTGAGTCGCCGATCCTTCTGCCGCGCAGACTCCTAGCGGAGCCAATTTTGCGCAAGTCTTGAAGGGATCGTTGATTTTTAACTTACTGAGTAAGCCGTATCACCATAAATTCAATTCCTGAGTCTGGGGAACACACATGACCACGCTGTTAGTTTCTTCGAAGGGCCAGATCGTCTTGCCCGCCGCATTGCGGCGCCGTCTCGGTATGGGTGCAGGTGCCAGGATCGAGGTGCTGGAAGAATCGGATGGGCTGAAACTGCGCGTTGTCCGTTCGGTCGCGACGGCCGACCTGACCGGGATGGCAGGCATGGTCAAGGCACCAGCACGCGCTTCCCCGCGCTGCCTGGACGATTTCGACCCTGCGTCGCTGCTGAACAGGTCGCAGCGAGGCAAGCCATGAAGGCTCTCGATACGAACGTCTTGGCGCGTTTCTTCATCGATGACGCCGCCTACGCACAGGCCGCCAAACAGCGGCCTGCGGCCATCGCAGCGCTGGCCGAACGATCGTTCGTCTCGGTGACCGTGCTGCTGGAACTGGAATGGGTCATGCGTGGGTTTTATGAGCTGCCAAACGGGGACGTTTCCCGCGTGCTGCGTGCGTTGGCGAGCATCGAGCACATCACGCTGGAAGATCGCGACGCAGTGCTGGTAGCGATGTAGCCCCATCAGATGGCCGGACTGAATCGGCCGAAATACTGGAGCTCGTCACACTTCCCATTTATGTCTTGCGTCGGTGGGTTAAAGCGCATGGCATAGTGTGCCAATCATTTGAATTCAGCAGCGAGGCACCGATGCCCACAAGAAATGTTGTCCTGACCGAACATCAAGCTCAGTTTGTTGAACGGCTGGTCAGTTCGGGGCGCTACCAGAACGCGAGCGAAATTTTGCGCGAAGGTTTGCGGATGGTAGAGCGGCGCGAGTCTGAAGATGAGATGCGCTTGACGGCCTTGCGAGAGGCCGCTCGGATGGGGGTCGCCGACTTTGAAGCGGGAGCGTTCCGGAGTTTTGGCTCCGCAGAGGCGCTGAGTCAACATCTGGCAATGCTGACTGCTGAAACGCTTGGCAGGTAGTGGAAGCGGAGATTTGGACGGTTCGCCTGGCAGCGGCTGCCGAAACCGATTTTCGTCAAATTCTGCGCTGGACCGCTGATCACTTCGGTGCCGCTCAAGCGCGGATATACGCCGATACGATCTCGCTGTCCCTGCGCGATCTGAGTGCTGGCCCAGCGCTCATCGGTGTCAAACAGCGGGGGGAGATCGGGGCCAACATCTACACGCTTCATGTCGCCCGCAATGGGCGCAAGGCTCGGCATTTCTTGATGTTTCGAGCGTGCAGTTTCGAGGAGCGGAGTTCTTTTATCGATGTGTTGCGCTTATTGCACGACAGCATGGACTTGGAGCGGCACTCGCCACTGACTGACGCCTCATCCTGAGCATCCGGTGGGCCCCCGTGGTCTGAGCCAGCGGCAAACCCTTATTGCCGCCAAATCCTCGGCTCATGCGCCGGCAGCCCCAAGGCCAGAGGCCGCCAGCGCGCTCGCACGGCGCGCATCAAAGCAAAAGCGGTTTCGGTATGGCGGGCGAGCAGGCGCAGGATCAGCAGGCGGGGCTCCAGCGCGGTGACGCCGGCGGTGATATCGGCTGTGATGTCGATACTCGCCAGACCAATTTCCTCGCGCGCCGCGTCCAGCAGCAATTCCAACGCTTCGCGGCCCAAGCCGGTGCCACAGGCCAGCCACATCGTGCCGATGCAGGTGCGCCCGGCCAACCCCAGCGGGCTGTGCAGCAATTGCGTATCCAGCGCGTCCAGATGGCCATGTTCCAGCCACACGCCGGGCCATTGCACTCGGTTGACGAACTCGCCACGGGCGAACGGCTTGTCGGCAGCGGGCAAGCCCAGCGCCAGCAGATCCCAGCCGAGCAGCACCGCGCCGGGCGCCAACTGCATCGTCAGGCTGTTGCGCGCCAGGCATTGGTCGTAGGCCAGCGTTTCCAGCGGCAGCCATTCGAGCCGGGCGTTCTCGCCCAGAGTCAGCCGGGTCGTCTGCTCGGCCCAGGGCCCGTTGCTGCGATAAAAGCGGGTGGCACCCGGCGTCGTGATCAGCGCGCGGCTGCCCGGCCCGGCTTGCACCTCGACCGTCAAGGTGTCGCCCCCGACGATGCCGCCCGGCGGATGGACCAGCACGTGGTGGCAGACTTCCGGCCCTTCCGGGTAGAGCGCTTGCAGCACCCGCAACGGGCCGCTGTGGAGGTCATGGGCGATGGTGCGGGCGATCCCGTCGCCGTCGCCGTCGCCGTCAGCGTGTCGGTAATTCAGTTGCAGATGGGCGGGCCAATTGGCTTGCATGTCAGTTCGGGGGGGGAGTTGGGGGCGCGCTATCGGTTCAGCAGCAGCAGCTCGAGCACCCGCATGGCAGCGGCGTTGACCGTCAGCCCGGCGCTGTCGATGTGCAACTCCGCTTGTAGCGGCGCTTCGTAGGGTGAGTCAATGCCGGTGAAGTCCTTCAATTGCCCGCTTCTGGCCAGGCGATACAGGCCTTTGGTGTCGCGTTGTTCCACCACGGCCAGCGGCGCATCGACAAAAATTTCAAAAAATT
>CANFYD010000211.1 GCA_947450745.1 Burkholderiales bacterium | reverse complement strand
GCCGATCAGGTTGTCCCACCAGCCTTCGCTGTTCGCCTTGCCCTCGTAATGGCCGGCCAGGTGGTGGCTGGCGTTGAGCGCGTGGCAGACCAGCACGGCGTTGCTGCGCTCGGCGTTGAGCTCGCCGTAGGTTTCGTAGACCAGTTCGTAGTCGGACAAGGTGGCCCCGCTGCGCAGCGGCAGCGTCTGGTCAAACTTGAGTCGCTGCGGGGTCACGACCCCCAAATTCCCGGCATGTCCCATCCAGCTGTCCTGTCGCCCAAAAAACGAAACCGACGCCGCTGCAGAAGCGGACGCCGGTGATTCAAAGGCGATCCCCTCTTAGCGGCATTTGTAAATGCGCCCGCAAATTGGATCAAATCGGCGCGTCGGCAGTATATCGCCCGCCTCGGCGCGGGTCGGCAAGCCCCGTAGGGCGGGTCGAGACCCGCGATGGATTGCATCGGCAGCGCCCGCTCGCAACCCTTCGACAAGCTCAGGGCGAACGGGTGTTTTTGCGTCAAAACAATGGGGTCAGATACATTTTATTTTTGCGCAAGCCCGGCGGCTGATGCTGCGGTTTGGTGCGAAGCGCTGAGCTGAGGAGCTTGAGAACTTTTGTAGCGAGCGGCTGTCAGGCTAGGCTGAGGCTGGACACAAGCAGTCCTGAGGACTGCTTGTGCCTGCCGAAGGACAGGGCCTCTGGCCCTGGCGGACGGAGCGCAGGAACCGGAACGTACTTCAGGTACGTGAGGATTCCGAGCATCCGGCCAACGACGCATGGCGGCCGCGCAGTAAAAAGTTCTCAAGCTCTCAGGCTTGATCCAGATGGAATTGGGAGACGGCGGAAGACAAGCGCTGGGTCTGGTGGCGCAGGCTTTCGGCGGCGGCGGCGGATTGCTCGACCAGGGCCGCGTTCTGCTGCGTCATTTGATCGAGCTGCACCACCGCGCCGTTGACGTTACCGATGCGCTGACTTTGCTCGGCGGTGCCAGCGGCGATCTCGCTGATGATGTCGCTGACCTTTTGCACCGAGTTGACGATCTGCCCCATGGTGGAGCCGGCCGACTGCACCAGTTGCTGGCCGGCATCGACCCGCTCGACGCTGACGCCGATCAGCGTTTTGATCTCCTTGGCGGCTTGGGCCGAGCGCTGCGCCAAGCTGCGCACTTCGGCCGCCACCACCGCAAAACCACGCCCTTGCTCGCCGGCGCGGGCCGCTTCCACGGCCGCATTGAGCGCCAGGATATTGGTCTGAAAGGCGATGCCGTCGATCACGCCGATGATGTCGCCGATGCGCCGCGAGCTGTGGTTGATCTCGTTCATCGTGGCCACCACCTCGGCCACCACCTTGCCGCCATGCGCCGCCACTTCAGAGGCCGAGCCGGCCAACTGCTTGGCCGTCAGCGCCGCATCGGCGCTCTGGCGCACACCACGGGTCAGCTCGTCCATCGAGCTGGCGGTTTGCTGCAGATTGGAGGCCGCTTGCTCGGTGCGCTGGCTCAAGTCCTGGTTGCCGGCCGCCACTTCGACGCTGGCAGTTTCAATATATTGCGTCGATTCACGCACCTCGCCCACCAGCGTACGCAGCGAATCCTGCATGGTCTTCAGCGACGCCAGCAAGTCGGCCGCTTCATCGCGCCCCTCGACGCGGATTTCACGGTTCAGGTCACCCGCCGCAATCGCCTCCGCCACCGTGCGTGCATAGCCGATCGGACGCGTGATGGTGCGGGAATTGAGCAGGGTCAGCGGCACGACCAGCAGCACCACCAGCGCCAGCACGCCCAAGAACACAACGCCGATATTGCGCATCGAGCGCCCGAATTCCTGCTGGCTGTCGGTGGCATCACGCTCGATCAGGGTGGCAATTTTCTCCACCCGCGTTTCGACGTCGCGGATCAAGCCCTTGGCCCGGCCGAGCAGCCGGTCGCCTGTCCGCGCCGTGTCGTAAGCGCCATCCTGAATCTGCGACAGCACCGGTGCCGAGGCCTTGTCGTAGTCGGCCAGCAGCTTGATCGATTCCTGCAGCAGCGGCACTTGCTCGCCGTCCTGGCCTTCCAGCAGATGTTCCATGTTCTGGCGGGTGGCGGCCAGCGCGGCTTGCCAGCGCTCGCGCGCCTTCAGCACCGCGACACCATCTTCATAGTTGATGATCATTTCCTTTTCCCACAGCCGCAACTCGGCCAGGGACGCACGGATCTGCGACAGATTGGTCAACTTCTTGACCGAATGCTGCATGAAGTCGGCGTTCAGTCGCTGCAACTGCAGGCCGCCCAAGAAACCGGTCAGGCCGACCAACGCAAACATCGCCAGCACCATCACGACGGCACCTTGCATGCGCGCTCGAATGGTGAAGTAGCGCATCCAGCTCAACAACAGTTCCATGTCTCATCCTCTCGTCATGCCCGCCGCTCACGGCCAACGCACTACCGGGGCGGGTTCAGGATGAACCCGAGCCTCGGCATCAGTGTTTTTATCGACTGGAAACGAGTGGACTTGAGAGCCGGCGCAGGCTCTTGGGCGATGGCCGGATCAGCACGACGGAGCAAGCCTCACGGCGCTGTGCACAGGCAATGCACCACCGCGTTGTAGGGCTGGCGGCCGCTGCTCAAGCCGGAGACAAAGGCCAGCTCGGCTTGCACCTCTTGCAGCCCTTTGGGTACGACAAAGCCCAGCTCGGCGCGCACGGCGGCGGCCATCGAGGGCAGCAAGACTGAGTCGAAGCTGGACAACAAGCGCTCCAGCCGTCCCAGGTCGCGCTCCACGTAGCTGATGCGCGGCTCGGCCTCCAATTTGGCCAGCTTGGCGGCCGACTTGAGTGCGTCATCAAAGCTGCCCAAGCGGTCGATCAGGCCGCGCTCCTTGGCCTGCGCGCCGGTCCAGACACGGCCTTGCGCCACAGCGTCGATCTCGGCCACCGGCTTTTTGCGCGCCAGCGCCGCTTTCGAGGTGAACTCGTCGTAGATGTGATTGATGCCGCTTTGCACGCTGGACGCCAGCCGGGGGTCGAGCGGGCGGCGCGGGTCAAAGCCACCGGCCAACCAGGTGGTGGTGGTGCCGCCGGTGTGGACGGACAGCTTGTCCAGCAGCTTGTTGGCCGTCGGCAAAATGGCGAACACACCGATCGAGCCGGTGATGGTGGCCGCGTCGGCGATCACTTCGTCCGAGGACATTGAAATCCAATAGCCGCCCGAGGCCGCCACGTCGCCCATCGAAATCACCACCGGCTTGCCGGCCAACCGCGTCAGCTCCAATTCGCGCCGCACCACCTCGGACGCAAAAGCGCTGCCGCCCGGTGAGTTGACACGCAACACCACCGCCTTGATCTGCTCGTCCTCGCGCGCTTGGCGGATCAGGCGGGCGGTGGAGTCGCCGCCGATCCGGCCAGCACTGGCATCGCCATCGACGATTTCGCCCTCGGCCACCACCACGCCAACGGCCGGGCCGCTGCTCTTGTTGGGCTTGACGTGGGCTTGATAGTCGGCAAACGAGACTTGCCGGAAGGACTTGCCCTTGTCGTCCTTGGCACCCCGGGTCATCAGCAAATCGCGCATTTCGTCGCGCGTCTTCAGGCCGTCCACCAGTTTGGCCTGCAGCGCAAATTTGGCGGTGTCGCCCTTCAACGCCGCCAGCGTTTCGGGCAGGGTTTCGATGCCCCGCGTCACCGCGCCGGCCGGCAATTTGCGTGCGGCCTCGACCGCGCCGGTGTAGCGGCCCCACAGGTCGCCGTACAAATAGCTCTCGGCTTCTTGCGAGGCTTTGGACGGCCCGTTGGCAAAGTACGGTTCGGCAAAGCTTTTGTAGGTGCCGACGCGGATCACGTTGACGTCCACGCCCAGCCGGTCCAGCGCGTCCTTGTAATAAGCGCGGTAACGGCCAAAGCCCTCGATCATCACCATGCCCATCGGATGCAGATAAATTTCGCTCGCTTGCGCGGCCAGAAAGTAGCCGCGTTGATTGAACGAGTCGCCGTAAGCCAGCACCGGCTTGCCGCTGGCCTTGAAGCGCTCCAGCCCGGCCGCCACCTCACGCAGACTGGCCATGCCGCTGCCGCCGAGCTGATCGACGTCGAGCAGCAGCGCGCTGATCTTGTCGTCCCTGGACGCGGCGTCCAGCGTGGCCAGCACGTCGCGCAGCCGAGTCTGGCGCTGCTTGTCGCCGCGCACTTGCGCCATCAGCTGATCGCGCGCCGAGCCAGAGAACTGCTCGACCAACGCCCCTTGCAGATCCAGCACCAGCGTGGTTTTTTCCTTCAGCGGCACCAACCCACGCGCCAGCCAAGTGGCCACCAAGCTGATCACCAGCGCCAGCAACAGCAGGTTCAAGACCGCCCGACGGCTGGCGTCCAGCACCATCCAAGACTTTCTGATGACCCACCAGAACCCCGAAAAAACGCTTTTGACACCCATGTCGGGCTCCTTCAATGAGTTGATGCGCGGTGATTGTGCAGCACCGCCCCGCGCAGGCCGGAAGGCACGGCTGGAGGTCAGAGGGAGGTCGATTGCCAGACCGGCAACTTCTCCATCACCGCAGTGAACAACGGCTCGCCCATCAGCTGCTGCAACCACGCGCGCAAGCTGGGCAACGGCGCGGCTTCGAACCAGGCAGCGTCAACCGCAGCGAACTGGCGCACAAACGGCAGCACCGCCATGTCCGCCACGCTGCAGCGGGGGCCGAGCAGATAGGCCTGGCGGCGCAGCGCGACATCCCAGGGTGCCAGCACTTGCAGCACAGCGGCGTCGCGGGCCGCCGCCGCGATCGCTGTGCCGCTGACCCCGTCGGCAGCGGCCTGGCGTTGCGGGTATTTGTAGATGTCCAGCAAGCGCTTGAACACCCCGTCGTTCAGGGCGATCAGCGCTTGGTTGTCGGCCCAGGGCGCGGCTGACAGCCATGCAGCCGGGTCGGCTTGGGCCAGCGCCCAGCACATGATGTCCAGGCTTTGCTCCAGCACTTGGCCGTTGGGCAGCAGCAGCACCGGCACGGTCGCTTTGGGCGACGCGGCGCGCAGGGCGGCCGGTTTGTCGCGCAGCAAGATCTCGCGGATCTCGACGCTGACACCGGCCTGGCGCAAGGCCAGCCGCGCCCGCATCGCATACGGGCAGCGGCGAAACGAATAGAGCACGGGCAGGTCTGGCAAGGGGTTCTCGGAGTTTTCGGGGTCGGCAGAGGTCATCAAGAGAAGCCTTGAAATCGGCGCAATTGTCGCTGTGCGCTCTGCGCCGTAACCACTCAGTTGCGGGGTTGTCGGCACAAACTGCTTGGTCACAATGCGGCCTGCTACTCCGCCTACGCTCACGCCGCCCACGCCGCATGCCTTCTCTGTTCCTGCTTCGCCGTTGCAAGCCCTCCCTGCTCAAAGCCCTGGAAAAAGTGGCCGAGATGGCGGGCTGGACGCTGAACGGCAGCAGCGAGAGCGTGCGCGACATCGCGGCCCCGCTGCAGGCCAGCCCACCCGACATCATTGCCTGCGACTTGCGCCTGCTGGACGGTCACGCCTGCCGCTTGGCAAGGCAGTTCCAGCAATGGCCGACGCGGCCGCAAATGCTGCTGCTGACGCCCACGGCCGACGATTTGCTGCTGTTTCGAACGCTGCGCTGCGGTGCCAGCGGCTATTGTGTTGAAACCGGCGACGGCCAAGGTCTGGCCGAGGGTTTGCAGCGCATGGCGGCGGGCCGTGCCCTGATGTCACCGCGCATTGCCCGCAAGACACTGCTGGCGCTGGAGTTGCCGCGCAGCTGCCTGGTGCGTGCCAGCCAAGCGGAGGCCGGCCAGCAAGCGAGCGTTTCCGAGCAAGCTGTCGGCTCGGTCGGCTCGGTCAGTCCGGCCGACCAGCATTTGCTGAGCTTGCTGGCCCACGGCTTGCTGAGCGATGAAATCGGCAAGCACTGGGGCTTGGCGCAGGCCGAGATCGAGCAGCGGCTGCACCGGATCTACACCCAGCTGCACGGCCACCCCTGCATGCCGTCCGAGTTTGCGCTGCGCCTCGCCGCGTGACGCCGCTCGAATCAGGCTCGGACCGAGCCCGGTTCAAGCGGTTGGCGGGGCGGTATCGATGAAGCTCTGGCGGAGGCTGAGCTTTTCGAAATGGCGGGCCAGGTTGGGGTGATTACCGCGCCAGTCGATCGCGGGGAAGCGGAAGTCGATGTAGCCCAAAGCACAGCCCAGCGAGATGTCGGCCAGCGTGAAGTGGTTGTTGGAGCACCAGGCCTTGTCGGACAAGCCCTGGCTCATCACCTTCACCGCCGCCAGCACCTTGCCCATTTGGCGGTCAATCCAGGCTTGGCTGCGCTGCTCGGCGCTCCGGCCGGTCCAGGTCTGCTCCATGCGGGCCAGGATGGACGCGTCCATCAGGCCGTCGGCCAACGCTTCCCAGGTGCGCACTTCGATGCGCTCACGGCCGCGCTCGGGGATCAACCGAGCGACCGGCGACAAGGTGTCCAGATACTCGACGATGACGCGCGAGTCGAACAGCGCGCCGGTGAGCGAGTCTTGGCTGTCCATCACCAGGCAGGGTACTTTGCCGAGCGGATTGACCTTTTGAATGGCGTCGCTGGCCCAGACATCTTCCAGTTCAAACTGATAGTCGAGCTTTTTTTCGGCCATCACGATGCGCACTTTGCGAACGTAGGGACTGCTGAGTGATCCGATTAATTTCATGATTGCTGTACCCCGTACCCCTGTTGGCCGCATTCTAGCCAAGGCTTTGTTGTGCCGCCGCCTGTACAAAGGCAGCGTTCTGGGGCAGACAAGTGCGGTCAGCGAGCCAAACGCCAATCGAT
>CANFYD010000210.1 GCA_947450745.1 Burkholderiales bacterium | reverse complement strand
CCTCGGCCTCGTCCGACGAGCTCAGCAGCGGAGCGGTCACTCTGGGCCGCAGTGTGCAGATGTTCCACTTGCAATGATGACCCGGCCGCGATGACCAAGCACCTAAAAAAGCCCCGCATCTTGCTGGTCGAGGACGAAGCCATCGTCGCCCGCGACATCCTGCAGCAATTGGCGGAGCTGGGCTACGAGGTAGTCGGCCATGTGACGCGGGGTGAACAGGCCGTCGAACAGGCGGAGCAGTTGCTGCCGGACCTGGTGCTGATGGACATTCAATTGGCCGGCGCGATGGACGGCATTGCTGCCGCACAAGCGATCAAGGACCGCTTGCTGCTGCCGGTGGTGTTCTTGACGGCCTTTTCGGCCGATGAAATGCTCGAGCGCGCCAAATTGACCGAGCCCTTTGGCTACATCCTGAAGCCGTTTTCCGAGCGTGAGCTGTACACCGTGCTGGAAATGGCGCTGTACAAATATCAGGCCGAAGCACAGTTGCGCGAGGCAGCGCTGCGCAACCAGATCGTTCTGGACAATATGCTGGACGGCGTCATCACCATCGACGCCCGAGGCTTGATCGGCTCGTTCAACGCGGCGGCCAGCACCATGTTTGCTTACCGTGCCGATGAAGTCAGCGGACTGAATGTGGCAATGCTGATGCCTGAACCCTTGGCCAGCCAGCACGACAGCCATTTGCTCGATGTCCAGTCCGGTACCGCGAGCCGTGTGCTGGGCAAACGGCGCGAAGTGACGTGCCGGCGCAAGGACGGCAGCCAGTTCCCGGCGATCTTGTCGGTGACGCAGGCGGCCCTTGCCGGGCAGACGGTGTTCATCGGTTTGCTGCGCGACCTGTCGCAGCACCGCGAGGATGAGAACGAGATCCGCCGGCTGGCTTTTTACGACGCGCTGACCGGCCTGCCGAACCGGCGCTTGCTGACCGACCGCCTGGAGCAAGCGATGCTGACCTCGCTTCGCACCGGCCAGCACGGTGCGGTGATGTTCCTGGACCTGGACCATTTCAAGCAACTGAACGACTCACTCGGCCATGCGGTGGGCGACGAATTGCTGTTGCAAGTGGCGGAGCGCTTGCAGTGGTGCGCGCGCGAAGGCGACAGCGTGGCGCGGTTGGGCGGGGATGAATTCGTGGTCTTGCTGGAGGACTTGAGCCTGCAGGCCAACGAGGCCGCCACGCAAGCGGAATTGACGGCCAAGAAGATCCTCGATGCGCTGGGCCAGCCCTACACCCTGCATGGCCACCGCTACGTCAGCACGCCCAGCATCGGCATCATGATGTTCATGCAAGATCACGAGTCGATTGACGATCTGCTTAAAAAGGCCGATGTAGCCATGTACCAGGCCAAGTCCGCCGGGCGCAACACGGCGCGCTTCTTCGACCCGGCGATGCAGGCCGTGGCCACCGCCTACATCGAGCTGGAGCGCGACCTGCGCCAAGGTTTGGCCGAGCAGCAGTTCTTTTTGTACTACCAGATTCAGGTCGATGCAGCGGGCGCCTCCACCGGCGTGGAAGCGCTGGTGCGCTGGCAGCACGGGCGACGCGGCCTGGTGTCACCGGCGCAATTCATTCCGCTGGCCGAAGAGACCGGGCTGATCCTGCCGCTGGGCCAATGGGTGCTGGAAACCGCCTGTGCGCAAATGGTGTTGTGGGCCGAGGACCCGGCCAAGGCCGCTTGGACGATGGCCGTCAACATCAGCTCGCATCAATTTGCGCAGCCCGACTTTGTTGCCAGCGTGGCCTGCGCCCTGCGCAAGACCGGGGCCAACCCGTTTTTGCTCAAGCTGGAGCTGACCGAAAGCATGCTGGTCGGCGATGTGGAGGATGTGATCGGCAAGATGCGCGCGCTCAAAGCGCACGGCGTGGGCTTTTCACTCGACGACTTCGGCACCGGCTATTCCTCGCTGTCGCACCTGAAACGGCTGCCGCTGGATCAGCTGAAAATCGACCAGTCGTTTGTGCGCGACATCATGAGCGATGCCAACGACGCGGTGATTGCCCGCACCATCGTGGCGCTGGGCCACAGCTTGGGGCTGAAGGTGATTGCCGAAGGCGTCGAGACGGCCGCGCAACACAGCTTTTTGTCCAGTGTGGGCTGCGATGCCTTTCAGGGCTATTGGTTCGGCCGGCCCCAGTTGCCGAGCAGCTTGTAGACAGTGCGCCCGCTGCTACAAATTGACAGCAAACAATCGCCGCACAAACAAGTCCTTGAAGCTGTGCGCCTCCGCCAGCCCCAGCCGTTCCAGATAGTCCGGTGGCACCGCTTTTTCAGCGCCAAAACTCTTCAAGATCATCGGGACCAGCTCGGCCGGATGGTGGCCGGCGTGCTTGAGCTTCTTCAACGCGCGCACGATCTGCAACTCGTCATCGTTCAGGTCGGTACCAAACGGGAAGTCGGGCAGCACGCCGCTGTTGCGCCACGGCCGCAGCCGCTCGCGCAGCATGTCCAACGAGTTGTGGCGGGCATAGTCCGGCAACTCGTAGTCGGCTTCGAGCTTGCCGTGCGCTTTGGCCTCTTTCATCAGCGCTTCTTGGAAGCGTGAGTCCGCGATCAGCAGCAAGCGCTTGATGCATTCGGCGTCGGTACAGCCGCGCAACTCGGCCACGCCATATTCGGTGATGACGACATCGCGCAAATGGCGCGGGATCGTGCAGTTGGCATAGTTCCAGACGATGTTGCTGAGCAAGCCGTCGTGGTTGTCATGGGTGGCGCGCAACATCATCACCGAGCGGGCGTCGGGCAGCGCATGGCCCATCACGACAAAGTTGTATTGCCCACCGACGCCGGACACCATTTGCCCGTTGGCCAAGCCGTCGGACGAGGCTGCGCCGAGCAGCGTGACCTTCATCGTCGTGTTCATGAAGCAGGCCTTGGCACGCTGTGCCCGTTTCAGCGCCTCGCTGCCTTGTGCGTCGTCGTACAACTCGTTGATGTAGGCGATGCGGGTCATGTCGATGCGCGCCAACTCGGGCTCGGACAGATCCCGCAGGCGCTGATAAAAATCGCGCGGGCCGACGAAAAACCCGCCGTGCATCACCACCGCGCCCAGCCACGCCGGGCCGAGCAGATCGCGCGCAATCGCCGCCGCCGCCGTGCTGTCACCCAAGTCATTGCGGTAGCTCGCCTGCCCCAGCCAGAGCTGCTGGCCGTCCAGCCGCACGGCCGCGTCCAGGATGCCGTGCTTTTGCAAATAAGCCAGATCGGCCGCCCGCAGCGGCGAGGCGATGCGGCCGCGCTGCAACAACGCTTGCAGCACGGCAGCGTCCGGCGCAGGAGCCAATTGCCCAGCCAGCGCCAATTGCTGCAAATCCAGGTCGGCAAAGACCTGGCGGCGGATCACCCCGGCGTCGATCAAGCGCATGAAGCCATTGACGAACATTTCCGAGCAACCGTACAGCCCTTGCTTGAACGGGCCGATTTCGCGCCCGGCCAAGCCCTGCGGGCACAGGCCGGTCATGATCTGGCTGAAATCTGAGGTGGAACGGTCGCGCACGATCAGCGCTTGCGCAATCGCGTCGCCGAGCGAGCCGATGCCGATCTGCAGTGTGCCGCCGTCTTGCACCAAGCTGGCGGCATGCAGGCCGATGGCATAGTCGGCCCAACCGATGGCGGCATTGGGCGGCGCAAACACCGCATGCGAGCAGCCCGGCGCGTCGAGCACGAAGTCGAACACATTGTCCGGAGCGACCGCTGAGCCCGGCATGAAGGGCATCTGCGTATTGACCATGGCCACGGCCAGCAGCGGCCGGCCAGCAGCGCGCATCCGCTCGACCAGATCAAAGGTCAGGTCCGGGTTGCTCGACAAGGACAGTTGCCGCCCCGCTGGCCCGGTTTTCACGGCGACCGCTTGCGCAATCACGTTGACGCCCTGCAACATCATGTCGCGCACGGCAAAGCTGTAGTTGGTGCAGACGAAGGCCTGCTGCGCGCTGTCGTTGCCGAGGTAATCGCCGGTCTTCATGAAGAACTCATGGACGCGGATGTGGGCCGGCAAGCGCCCGGCCTGCAGGTCTTTGACGTAATCGAAGTCGGGGTAATCCTCGAACACCCGCGCCACCAGCGGCTCCAGAAAATGCTGCTCCAGCGCCGACTTGCCCTGCGGTTTTTGCAGCGACAGCGCAGTGAACAGTTCCAGCCGGCGGCTCGGGTTGTCGCGCATGCGCTGGTAAAGCGCATTCACCAGTGGGTTGGGCTTGCCGACGCCCAGCGGAATGGCCATCACGATGTCGCCGTCTACCGATTGCAAAATACGGTCTACGGCGAGGGCTAGGTTGCTCAGCCAGATGCGGGTTGACATGGCTTGTCTCCGGGTCGAGCGCTGGGATGCGCGGACGTTATTTTTAGGGCACACCAGTTTCTGGCTGACCCTGCTTGGCGCATTTGATTTTCGGCAAACCGGTTTCGATATTGTCGAAGCGCGCGTTGCCGCTTGGAAACGGCTGGCGCAGCAAGCTCGGGCTATGCTGCAACCAGCTCCTAACCGTCCAGTGCCACGAATGATTGAAGATCTGAATCCCCCCGACTGGCTGCCCGTGCTGAATCGGTGGGTGCAAAAACTGGGTGCGCAGCGATCCTTGCTGTTGCTGTGCGCGGCAGTCTGGCTGCTCGCACTGGCCATCTCGCAGTTGATGATCTCGCTGCTCGGCCAAGGCGACAGGTGGGTGGCGGCGGTCAGCGCCAGCGTTTGCGCGCTGGCCATCACCGGCGGGCTGGGCGGCTTGTTCTTGCGCTTGATCGTTCACTTGGAACAATCGCAGTTGCGCCTGACCCGCTTCGCCACGCTGGACCCGATGACCGGCATTTTCAACCGCCGCCATTTCCTCAATCTGGTCGAGCGGGAATGGGCCGCCGCCCAGCGCTATGACATGGCCTGCGCGATGCTGGTGTTCGACGTCGACCACTTCAAATGCGTCAACGACGCCTTTGGCCAGCGCTGCGGCGACCTGCTGTTGCGCCGCATTGCCGAGGCCAGCAGCGAGACGCTGCGCCAAGCCGATGTGTTGGCCCGCTTCGACGGCGAGGTGTTCATCCTGTTCCTGCCGCACACCGACCCGCTGGGCGCGGTGGATGTGGCCGAGCGGATCAGGGAACGCATCGAAGGCTTGAATTTTTGCTGGAACAGCCATTCCTTGCCGGTCAGCGTCAGCGTCGGCGTGGCCGCCTTGCAAAACCATCACCTGACGCTGGACCAACTGATCCACGACGCCGAAGACGCGCTTTATCTGGCCAAGATGGCCGGCCGCAATTGCGTGCGGGCGGGTGCAGGCTTGTTGTCCGGCAAGCTAGGCGGCGTGTTCAGCAATTGATTTGCTGCCGGGGCGGGCCTGTCAACTGCTGCCGCGCCGCACGATCTCGAAGCCGAGGTCCAGCTGGGGTTCGGTGACAGACCCGCCGCGCATCAGCGTCATCAACATGCGAGCCGCCTCCCGGCCGATGGCGCTGCGCGGGGTGCGCACCGTCGTCAGGGTGGGCAGCATCTGGTCGCTGCCAGTCAGGTCATTGAAACCCGCCACCGCGACTTGCTCAGGCACGCGAACACCGAGCCGCAGCGCCGCCAGCAGCGCGCCCTGGGCGAGGTCGTCGTTGTTGAAAAATATCGCGTCGACCTGGGGGGCTTCGCGCAGGATCTGCTCGAACAAAGCGCCGCCCAGCGCCAGCGAGGAGGGCAGGGGGTTCAGCCATTCCAGCGCCTTGTTGGGCAACACAGCGGCCAAGCCAGCGGCTTGCAGCGCGCGCCGATAACCGTCCAGGCGCTGCAAGCTGCGCGGGTCGAGCTGGGCTGCGGCGAATGCGATATGGCGCAGGCCTTGGTCCAGCAGCGCTTGCGTCATCGCTTGCCCCGCGTCGGCCTGCGAGAAGCCGACGCTGTAGACGCACGGCTCGGCCACCGTTTCCATCACATGCACACAGGGCACGCCGCTGGCATCGATCAAGCGCTTGGCGGCCGGCGTGCGGTCAAAGCCGGTCACGATCAGCCCGGCCGGGCGATGCAGCAAATAGCTGCGCAACAAGGCTTCTTCTTCGTTCGGGTCGTAATGGGTCACGCCGATCAGCGTTTGAAAGCCGGCCGGGAACAGGCTGCGCTGCACGGCGTCCAGCAAGTCGACAAACAGCGCATTGCTGAGCAGCGGAATCAACACGGCCACATGCGAGCTGCGGCTGGAAGCGAGCGCCCGCGCGGCCGGGTCGGGCACATAGCCCAGCGCCAGCGCCGCTTGCTGCACCCGCTCCACCAACTCGGCCGCCACCGCCCGCTCGCCGCGCAGAGCCCGCGAGACGGTGATCGGGCTGACGCCAGCGGCCAGCGCCACGTCTTGCAGGGTGGCGCGGCCGCTGGAGCGAGGGCGTTTGACAGCGGCTGTCTTGCGCTGGAGGGGCTGGATAGGCTCAACGCGGGAATCATCTGGCGGCGGTTTGTTTGACATTGCTGCGTATTTTCCCTGATGTGGTGCCGACGGCTTGAACGATAGGATAGCGCTATCCCACGCACACCAAACGCCAATCAACCGCTTTGATCGTGGCCTCGGCGCGATTTAAACAAGAACTCCAAGCGAAATTTTGCTCAACCCGGCGATGACTGCATCGCCTTTTGTTCGACCTTACGGGATAGCGCTATCCAGATGAAAAACACGGTAGTCATGGGAGTGGCCGGTTGCGGAAAATCCAGTTTGGGGCAGGCCTTGGCGTCGGCCTTGGGCTGCCACTACATCGAAGGTGACGCCCACCATTCGGCCGCCAATGTGGCCAAGATGCGTGCCGGCATTGCTT
>CANFYD010000209.1 GCA_947450745.1 Burkholderiales bacterium | reverse complement strand
CGGGCCGAACTTGGCCAGCGACGGGGCCAGCATCTGCACCGAACCCAGTTGCAAGGCTTCCAGCTCTTCCTTGTCTTTGTAGAGCTGGCTGTTGGGGTACAGCTCGACCTTCACCTTGCCCTTGGTGCGCTCTTCGGCCAGCTCCTTGAAGCGCTGCGCGCCCTTGCCCTTGGGGGTGTCAGGGGCGACCACATGGCTGAACTTGATGACGATGGGGGCTTGCGCCAAAGCTGCTGGCGCGGCGCACAGGGCAGCGGCCATGACAACGGTTGCAGCAGCAGCCTGAACCCAGGTACGACGGGCGAAATTTTGCATGACAGTGTCTCCAGAATCGAATGTATGACGGGCCGCAGTGTGTGCCGCAGCCCGTCAGCCGGGTAGTGTGGACTTCCACATTTAACGCCTTGCAGCGGGCCGAATAAAGGGTTTACCCTTGTTTTCCAATCAGCCTCAAAAAGGGCAAGCGCTAGACTTCGGACATGCCTGTTCGCCCTGCCCCCCTGCCCCTGCCGCGTCGTCATGCGGCCAGCAGGCTTTGGGCGCTACCGCTGGTCGCCGCCGTGCTTTTTGTGGCCGGTTTCTTGGTCTGGGCGTGGCGCGCCGATCTGGAGGAAGTAGCCGAGCGCCGCGCCACCATGATCACCGACGCCCTCAGCACCGAAGCGCAGTTGCGCGGCCGGGTGGACGTCGAAATGGCCCACCTGCAAGACCTGGCCAAACAAATTCCGCAACTGCCGCGCAACGCCAAGGCCTTGGCCGACAACACCGATGTGGCCGACGGTCTGCGCCGTCTCTGGCTCAGCGTGACTTGGCTGGATGCCAACAACCGCATCGTGGCCCACCTGCCCGAGTTGCAACCGTTGACCGACAGCGCCATCCGTGAAACGCTGGACAGCGTCGGCGTCTCGGCCCATCTGGTGCAGGTGGCCGGGGCCGACAAGCTGGTGGTGCGCTATTCCGCCGCGCTGCTGCTGCGCCGGGGCGCACCCTGGTGGCTGACCCGCAAATACGATGTGGAACTGATCGACAGCTCCGACCAGGCGATCGCCTCGATAGACGAAGTCCCGCTGCGGCTCGACCCCAAAAGCCACGAAAGCTACAAAGTCCAGGTGGGCGGCAACATGCCCGGCAACTACCTGGAGCTGACACTGCGTGAGGTGCAACGCCCCTTCTGGCGCAGCTTGCCGATCGTGCTGGTTGGTGGATTTTTGGTGCTCATGCTGGTGGCCACCGCTCTGCTGCGCCGCCAGATGCAGCAGGTCTCGCGGGCCGAGGATGCCTGGCGCACCGAAGCCGCCTGGCGCCGTGCCATGGAGGACTCGGCCCTGGTCGGGCTGCGTGCGCGCGACGCCGATGGCCGCATCCTGTTTGTCAACCGCACCTTTTGCGACATGGTCGGCCTGCCCGCCGAGGCCTTGGTCGGGCTGGCCCCGCCGATGCCCTACTGGCCGCCCGAGTCCCTGGCCGAGGTGATGCAGCGGCACAAAAGCAACCTGGCAGGCAACGCCCCGCGCGACGGCTACGAAGCCGTGTGGCATCACCAGGACGGCCACCTGCTCAACGTCATGGTGTTCGAATCACCGCTCATCGATGCCTACGGCACGCAGATCGGCTGGATGGGCTCCATCCTCGACATCACCGCCCGCAAGCAACTCGAAGAACGCCAGCGCCACCAGGCCGAAGCCATGGCGACCCAGTCGCGCCTGACCACCCTGGGCGAAGTCGCCTCGGCCCTGGCCCACCAACTGAACCAACCGCTCACCGCCGTGATTGGCTACAACGCGGGCCTGCAGCGCATGCTGGGCCAGGATGCCAACGCCTCGCCGCCCCTGCTGAAGGCGCTGCAACGCCAGGGCGAACAGGCCGCCGAAGCCGGACGCATCGTGCAGCGCATCCGCGAATTTTTGACCCGCCGCGCGCCCCAGCGCGAGGCCTGCGACTTGGTCGCCATGGCGCGCCGCGCGGTCGAACTGCTGCATCGCGACCTGCAACGCCAGCAGATCAAGATCGCATGGAGCGTCCAGCCCGACCTGCCGCCGGTCTACGCCGACCCCATCCTCATCGAGCAAGTGCTGATCAACCTGGTGCGCAACGCCGCCGATGCCCTGCGAGGCCCCGGCAGCAGCGGCCAAGGTGGGCGTATCGAGATCACTGCCAGCCAGGATGCACCGCAGCAACTGCGCTTGGCCGTGGCCGATGACGGCCCCGGTCTGGGCGGCCGCAGCATCGTGCAACTGACCACCGCGTTCTACTCCACCAAGGCCGACGGCATGGGCATGGGGCTGGCGATTTGCCGCTCCATCATCGAGCTGCACTACGGCAGCATGGCGGCCGACACCAGCCCGCTGGGTGGCGCGCGCCTGTCCTTCAGCCTGCCGGTGTTTGACACCGCCCACCACCCCACGGAAGAAGAAACCACCCTATGACCCCCTCCCCCGACGCAGTCGACGCGCAAGCCGTCGCCGTGCACCTGGTGGACGACGAAGCCCCGGTGCGCGATGCGCTGGAGTTTTTGTTCAGCTCCCACGACTTCAAGGTGCGCAGCTATGCCAGCGGCCCCGAACTGCTGGCCGCCCTGGACGGCCCCACCCCCGTGCGCGGCTGCATCCTGCTCGATGTGCGCATGGAGCCGATGTCCGGCCGGCAGGTACACGACACCCTGGTGGCGCGCGGCGTGCCCGTGCCGGTGATTTTTTTGACCGGCCATGGCGACATCCCGATGGCGGTGGAGGCGCTGAAAAAAGGCGCGTTCGACTTTGTCGAAAAACCGTTTGGCGACGCCGCTCTGGTAGACCGGGTGCGCGACGCGCTGGCCGCCGAGGCTGTCCAGCAACTGCGTCTGGCCGAAGGCGACGCACGCGGTGCCAAACTGGCCGGCCTCACCCCGCGCGAGCAAGATGTGATGCAGCGCGTCGCCGCCGGCAAGCTGAACAAAGTGATTGCCGACGAAATGCATGTCTCCATGCGCACCGTGGAGGTGTACCGCGCCCGGGTCTACGCCAAACTGGGCGTGCGCTCGGCGGCCGAAGTAGCCACGCTGCTGGCACGCGGCTGAGATTCACACCGACCCGCCCCTTCGTCATTCCGGCGCAGACCAGCGTCCAGACGGCTCTTCTACCCTGCGTGCCGAACGCGGCCCGGGTGTCCAGCCGGAGCCTCCAACCCAAGCCGGCCGACGACAAGCCGGCGGCGGCTGTGGCGGCGGCGGCGGCGGCGGCGTCGAGCTCTGAGCTCACTGGCTCAGGGGTGAAACACCACGGCGCGATTGGTGGCGTCCGTCCACACTTGGCGGATCGCCTGTGGTGACAGGTGGGTCTCGAAGTGCCCCTCCGGCCCCCCCACCGAGGAGAACAGCTCGGGATGCACCAAATAGAGCGCGGCCATCTGGTCCCACATCAGCGACTTGCCGCTGCGCCGCAGGCAGCAGTCGATGGCCCAGTAGTCGGCGCCTGGCACAGCCGTTCCCAGCGAGCCGGTGGGCACCTTGCCCAGCAGCGCTTGCCGCAGCGTGTTGGGCAGCCCAACGGGTGCCAAGCCTTGCACCATGGCCAGCGTCGGGCCATACACCTGCTGCTCATGGCCGCGCGGGCTGCCGGCCGCGCCGTCAAACGGCGTGCGCGGCACATCCACAAAGGCGTGGCGCAGTTCGGGCAGCTGCTCGGCGGCGGCTTGACGGCAGGCCGCCAGGTCGTAGCTGCAGTTGAAGGGCAGTTTGCTTGGCGTCCCAACCCCCGCCCCAGCACCATCGCCCGGGTAGCGCTTGCCCATGATCACCACTTGGCCGATCTTTTGCCGGATCAGCGGGCTGTAGCCGACAAAGCTGGAATACGGCCCGAGCAGCAGCACATCGACCTGCTGGCAGCTGGCGAGCGCGTCCTGCACCTGCTGGCCGTTGAAGGCGCCGGCCGGCATTTGAGGCTGCAACTGCGGCGGCAGCTCCGGCAGGCCCAGCCCCAGGCCGCGGTGCATCATGCGGCGCGAGTCGGGCAGAAAGTAGCCCCATTGCCGGTCGATCACCGCATCCGGCACCTGGGTGGCGGCACCAATGAGCACCGGCAACTGGCGTTGCTGGGGCTCGGCGATCAGGCGTGCCAGTGCGGCAGCACCGATGTCGGCCTTGACCACACCTTCGGTGACCACGATGGCAGCCACATGGCGCTCGCCGATCACCAACGGGATGGCCATCAAGTCGTCAAGATCGAAGTCGGTGTCGATCAACGTGCAGGACGGAATCTGCGGCGCGGCGGCCGGGGCGGCCGCCGCGGCATGGCCAAGGCTGCCGGCCAGGGCCATGCCGATTGCAACCGCGCATCGCAGCAGAGTCGCGGGCTGAAAAGTCAGGAAAGCAGTCTGTGACATGGCCGCAAGTGTCCGATTTTGACGGGCCTCGCCGGTATACTTTTCGAGAAATTTCGCGGACTTTTTAACACTCGGAGCCGGGTTGCAGCCACCGCCAAGCGCAGGGTCTGAGCGCTATTTATTTCATTCGCCACATTCGCCATATTCGCCACGCTAGGGCGCTCGATGTCCGCCATTGACGAAAACTCTCCACCGCCGTTGTTTGAACTGTCCCGGCGCAGCTTCATCCGCATGGCCGGCGCTGCCGGTGTGCTGCTGGTGCAGCACCGCTTGGCCGTCGCGGCCCTGCCACCGGCCGCGCCGGGCTGGAGCGATGGGCCGGGCCGGGCCCGTCACCGTATCGAGGGCGTGGCCAAGGTCACCGGGCAGAAAATCTACGCACGCGACTTCCGCGCGGCCGACATGCCCGGCTGGCCACGCAATGAATGCGTAGCCCTGGTATTGCGCGCCAGCGAGGTGGGCCGCACGCTGCTGGGCATCAACCTGGCCATGTTGCCGGCCGGCCTGCAGCCGCTGGCCGTGGTCAGCGCCGACAACCTGAAAGCCGACGGCATCACCACACCCTTCGGCTTTGCGTCCCCTCGGCAGTGGCCCAGTGGCTTGCTGGTGATGCCGGGGCAACGGCCGGCCTATCTGGGCCAACCGGTGGCCTTGCTGCTGTTCGACAGCCACCCGGCCTTCAGGCAAGCCAAGGCCCTGCTGCAATTCAATGCTGATGTCATTCGTTATGGCGATGCGGCCGCTGCCCCGGCTGCGTCCTGGGCCGATTCGCATGCCATTCATCTCACACGTTATGCAGAAGATGGGAAGGAGCAATTCTCGCGGGTCAAGCAGGGTCCGTCCGATCCGACGGCCAGCCATCCGTCGGCGGTGGACGCGCAGGCGCTACGGCTTCGGGGTGTGATCAGCCAGGTGTTTGAACGGCCGGACGTCCAAGTGGTCGAGGGCCGCTATGACACCCAGGTCGTCGACACGATGTTCATGGAGCCCGAGGCCGGCCTGGCCTGGCTGGATGGCCCAAGGCAGACCCTGCACCTGGTGATGGGCACCCAGTCCACCAACGGTGATGTGGCGGGCATCGCCGAGCTGTTCCAGGCGCCGGGCTGCCCGCTGCCAGTGCGGCAGATCGAGCTGAACGCCTGCTACCCGGGCGGTGGCTTTGGCGGGCGCGACATGTCGATGTTTCCGCTGCTGCTGGCACTGGCTGCGGCCTATGCAGCGCCCCTGGGCCAACGCGCGGTACGCCTGGCCTACGACCGTTTCGAGCAGTTCCAGGCCGGCCTGAAGCAACTGGATTCGACCGCCACGCAGCGCATCGCGCTGGACAGCAGCGGCCATTTGCTGGCCTTCGAGAGCCGTCTCACGCTGCACACCGGTGGCCTGGAAAACTACAGCCAGTATGTAGCCCACCTGGCGGCCTACAGCGGCAGCGGTGCCTACCGCGTCGACTGTGCTGCGGTGGACGCGGTGACGCTGCCCACCGCCGGCGTGCTGGCCGGCTCGATGCGCGGCTTTGGCGGCACCCAGGCCCACTTTGCGATCGAGTCGCTGATCGACGAAGCGGCCCAGGCCCTGGGCCGTGATCCGATCGAGCTGCGGGCTCAAAACGTGCTGCGACAAGGCGACCACAGCATCACCGGTGCGCCGCTGACGCAGACCATCAGCTTGGCCGAGATCTGCCGCCTGGCCGCAGCCAGCGCGCTGTGGCGGGGCCGGCTGGCGGCCCGGGCCGAGGCCGGCGCCGCTGGCCAGCGCTACGGCCTGGGTTTTGCGCTGGCCAACCAGGCCTACGGCACAGGCACGGACGGGGTGATGGCCGAGGTGGCCATCGGCCCCGATGGCGCACTGACGCTGCGCAGCAACTGTGTGGACATGGGCAACGGCTCGGCCACCGCGCTGGCGCTGAGCACCGCCGGCCACGCGGGCAGCAATGCGGCCACCGTGGTGATGGGCGAGGCCACGCGCTTCGAGGTGCCGCTGGGTTTTGACCTGGCCCTGCCGGCCAAGCAGCCGCAGTGGGACAACCCGCGCTGGACGGCTGCCTTTGCGCTGTCGTCCAGCGCCTGCATTACCGCCCACCACCAGGTGCATGTGGTGGAGCAGGCCACCCGGGTGCTGCTGCACAGTGCCTTGCTGCCCGCCGCCGCCAGCCTGTGGCGGCAGCCGTTGGACGTCCTGCGCCAAGCGGTGCGCTGGCAGGACGGCCTGCTGCACCTGCACCTGCACCTGCACCTGCACCTGCCCGGCCAAGCGGCGCTGCAGCCGCTCAGCCTGGCCGAGCTGGCACAGCGCATCCATGCCCTGCAACTGCCCTGCGCGGTGATCGCGCATGCGGTGTTCCAGGCCCGCTGGGTGCAGGCGCAGTTCGAGGTGGACGGTTGGCAGGACACGCTGCCGCTGGACGGCCTGGCCACCCGGCTGGCG
>CANFYD010000208.1 GCA_947450745.1 Burkholderiales bacterium | reverse complement strand
CGGCTGCCGCGAGTCGCTGGTCGACGGCATCAAGCGCGCGACCGACCTCATGATCGCCGGCAAAGTGGCCGTCATCGCCGGTTATGGTGACGTCGGCAAGGGCTCGGCCCAGGCCATGCGCGCGCTGTCGGCGCAGGTCTGGGTCACCGAGATCGACCCGATCTGCGCGCTGCAGGCGGCGATGGAAGGCTACCGCGTGGTGACGATGGAATATGCCGCCGACAAGGCCGACATCTTCGTCAGCGCCACCGGCAACAAGAACGTGATCCGCCGCGAGCACATGGAGCTGATGAAGAATCAGGCCATCGTCTGCAATATCGGTCACTTCGACAACGAGATCGACGTCGCTTCGCTGGACTCCTGCACCTGGGAAGAAATCAAGCCGCAAGTCGATCATGTGATCTTCCCCGACGGCAAGCGCATCATCATGCTGGCCAAGGGCCGTTTGGTGAACCTGGGCTGCGGCACCGGCCACCCGAGCTATGTGATGTCAAGCTCGTTCGCGAACCAGACGATTGCGCAGATCGAGTTGTTCGCCCACAAGGACAACTACGACATCGGCAAGGTTTACGTGCTGCCCAAGCACCTGGACGAGAAGGTCGCCGTGTTGCAGTTGACAACGTTGAACGCGCAGTTGAGCGTGCTGACGGATGAACAAGCGGCTTACATTGGCGTCGCCAAGACCGGCCCCTTCAAAGCCGACACCTACCGCTACTGATTGTCGGAAGGCTACTGCGCGGCCGCCAGGCGTCGTTGCGGGTCCCTCCCCAGATCCTCACGTAGCAATACTACGTTCCGGTCTGCGGATCCGCCCGCGCCTAGCCTGACGACCGCTCGCTACGCCTCGTGAGGCTGATGGGGGATCGGACGGCGGCTGCGTGGCGCTCGCTAGGCCTCGTGAAACCAAGAAATTTCTATGCGTGCTGATCAACTATTGGTTTCAAAGGGCTTGGCCCCGACACGCTCGGCGGCCGCGCGGCTGATCACGGCGGTGGCGGCTGAATGGCGGGGGCCTCACGGGTGGGCGGCGATTCGCAAGGCGGGAGAAGACTTGTCCGAACATTGCGAACTGCGGGTCAACGATGACGCGGAGCTGCGCTTTGTGTCGCGTGGCGGGCTCAAGCTCGAAGGTGCGCTGGCGCTCAGCGGGCTGGACGTGACGGGGCTGACGGTGCTGGACATGGGCCAAAGCACCGGGGGCTTCAGCGACTGCTTGCTGAAGGCGGGTGCGGCTCGGGTGGTGGGCGTTGACGTTGGCCACAGCCAGCTGCATGAGCAGCTGCGCGGCCACCCGCAAGTGGTGGCGCTGGAGCACTTGCATGTGCGCGAACTGGTCGGCTCGGCCTTGGCCGAGCATGCCCCGGCGGGCGGCTTTGCGCTGATCGTCGGCGACCTGAGTTTCATCTCGATGCTGGGTGCCCTGCCCCATCTGGCGGCTTGGCTGGCACCGGCCGGTCAGGTGCTGCTGCTGGTCAAGCCGCAGTTCGAATTGGGCAAAAAAGCCTTGGCGCGCGGTGGCTTGGTGAAAGACGCCAATCAATACCCATTGCTGGAAACACAGGCCCGCGCGGCCGCTGTGGCACAAGGCTGGCAGGTGCTCGGTTATTTTGAAAGCGCCATCACCGGCGGTGATGGCAACAAAGAATTCTTCCTTTGGGCGCAAGCCGCCGGAGCAGTGAAAGACACGCCATGAGCAACACATCGACACCGGTCAGCTTCGAATTCTTCCCACCCAACACACCGGTCGGGGCCGAGAAGCTGAAAACCGTGGTGCAGGACCTGAGCGTGCTGCAACCGCATTATTTTTCCGTCACTTATGGCGCAGGCGGTTCGACGCGCGAGAAAACGCTGGCCACGGTGATGGCGATTGCCGCCAGCGGCCACGAGGCGGCGCCGCATTTGTCCTGCGTCGGCTCGACCCGCGACAGCATTGCCGAAATCCTGGCCACCTACCGCGCGCAGAACATCCGCCGCGTGGTGGCACTGCGCGGCGACTTGCCCAGCGGCACCGCCACCGCCGGAGAGTTCCGCTACGCCTCGGAGCTGGTCGCCTTTATCCGTGAAACGCAGGGCCCGGATTGGCAGATCGAGGTAGCTGCTTACCCGGAATACCACCCGCAACAGCGCTACGCCGCACGCGACCTGCAGTTTTTTGCAGACAAGATGCATGCCGGTGCCGATTCGGCCATCACGCAGTTCTTCTTCAACCCGGACGCTTACTTCCACTTCGTCGACGAGGCCCGCAAGCTGGGCGTCGACGAGCCCATCGTGCCGGGCATCATGCCCTTCCACAACTACGCCCGCATCGCCCAATTTGCGGCCCGTGACGGCATAGAAATCCCGCGCTGGGTGGCCTTGAAGATGGAAGGCTATATGGACGACACCGCGTCGATACGCGCGTTCGGCCTTGACGTGATGCAGCGCGTGTGTGAGCGCCTGATCGCCGGCGGCGTGCCGGGCATCCATTTCTATACCCTCAATCAGTCCGCTTTAACGCTGGAGTTGTGTAAACGCCTCAAGCTCGGCTGAGTTCCCTGACCCAAATCAAAGCCACGACGCCCTCCCCGAGAGGGCGTTTCCACACTTGCGCAAAGTCAAGGGTTAACCCAGGCGACAGGCCTCCAATCACTTCATCGGGATCCGTCCCACTCACTGGAGTTATTGAGATGACCACTGTTGCCCACACCCTTGCTGCACTCGCCACCGGCGCTGCCCTGACCTTCACCGGCCTCGCCGCTCAGGCCCAGGCGCAAGAAGGTCCTTGGCTGGTTCGCTTGCGGGCCGTGCACATCGACTCGGCCAACGGCGGCAGCACTACACCCAATTTGGCCTTGAGCATCAGCAACAAGACGATTCCGGAAGTGGACATCAGCTACTTCTTCACGCCCAACATCGCGGCCGAACTGGTGCTGACCTATCCGCAAAAGCACACGATTTATTCGGCCGGCAGCGAGATTGGCAGCCTCAAGCATCTGCCCCCGACGTTGAGCGCGCAATATCACTTCAACCCGACCGGCAGCATCCGCCCCTATGTCGGCGCGGGCGTGAACTACACCAACTTCTCCGACGTGCGCTTTGTGGCGGCGGTGGACACCGCCCTCCACCCCAGCATCAAGAACAACAGCTGGGGCTGGTCGGTGCAAGCCGGCGTTGACTTCGAAGTGGCCAAGAACCTGTACCTGAACGTCGATGTCAAGAAGGTTCAGATCGGCACCAAGGTTTATGCCGCCGGCGCTGAGATCGGCGACTTCAAGGTGGACCCGATCCTGTTCGGCATCGGTCTGGGTATGCGCTTTTAAAACAGCCTGTCCGTTGAACCGCTGCAGCCGTCAATAGCGCAGCGGTTTTTTCATGCGCCTGACGGCTTGCAAAGTTCAAACCAGCCCAAACGCGTCCCGCGTCAGATTCTCCGGCGGGCCTTCGGCGCGGCACACCACATCGTCTTCGATGCGCACGCCGCCAAACTGGCGCAGGTGTTCGACCAAGGGCCAATTGACGGCCGCTGCCGCCGGGCTGGCGCGCAGTTGCCGCAGCAGCGTAGGGATGAAGTAGAGCCCCGGCTCTATCGTCACCACCATGCCGGCCGCCAACGGGCGCGTCAGGCGCAAATACGGGTGACCGTCCGGCTTGGGTGACAACGCGCCGCTGGCGTCCGCCATGAAGCCGCCCACGTCATGCACTTGCAGCCCGAGCAAATGGCCGATGCCGTGCGGGAAGAAGATAGCCGTGACGCGCTGCGCGGTCATCGCGTCGATGCTCAAGTTCACCAGCCCCACATCGCGCAGCACGGTGGCAACGCGGCGGTGGGCGCTGAGGTGGATGTCGCGGTAGTCCACCCCGGCCCTCACCTCGTCCACCAGCGCCAGCTGCAGTGATTCCATCGCGGCCAGCAGGCCGTCGAACTCGGTGTCGCCGGCGCTCCAGGTGCGGGTGATGTCGGACGCATAGCCCTCCACTTGCGCCCCGGCGTCGATCAACAGTGAGCGCGATTGCGTCGGGGCCAAGGCGTCCTGGTGCTGGTAATGCAGCACCGCACCATGCTCGTTGAGGGCGACGATATTGCCGTAGGGCAGATCCCGGTCGGTGTGGCCGCTGGCGGCCAGATAGGCGCGGTGAATCTCCAGCTCGGACGCTCCGGCAGCAAACGCGGCGGCAGCAGCCCGGTGCGCCGGCACCGCCCGCCTGGAAGCGGCCCGCAGGTGCAGCAGCTCGTAGTCGGTTTTGTAGGCGCGCTGGTAATGCAGCCGGTTGAGCAACTGGGGCGGGTTGTTGGGCAGCACGCCGGGCAGGGCGGCATCCGCCTCGCCGATGATGGCCAAGCGACCCGGCACCGCCAAATGCGCTGCGGCGTCCTCGGGCCGGCTGATGACGATCAGCTCGACATGCTCGGTCCAAGCGCCGCTCGGGTCGCTCGGCGGCACATGCCAGTAGTCATCCGCTTGGTAATACACGACCCGCAGCTTGTGCCCGGGCCGCACCAGCAACCAACTGTGCGGGTGCGCGCCGAGCGGCAGCCAATGCTTGAAGTGCGGATTCGGCTGAAACAGATAAGGCCGGTCGTCGAGGAAGGCATATTTTTCGACGCCGGAGGCAATCGCCAGCGCATCGAACCCACAGAGCGCCAGCGCGGCTTCGCATTGCGCTTGCAGCACAGCCAGGTGTTGCGAATACTTGTTCATCTACTCGTCCGTTTGTTTGTCCGTCCGTCCGTCGGCTCAGAGGGTGAGAACTTTTGTAGCGAGCGGTCGTCAGGCTTGGGCGAAGGGGCGCGGATGCTGGAACGTACTCCATGTACGTGAGGATTCCGAGCATCCGGCCAACGACGCATGGCGGCGGCGCAGTAAAAAGTTCTCATCCTCTCAATCGCCCTTGTCCCAGACCACGCCCTCTTCCGTCAACACCGCGTCCAGCGGCATGTCCTCCGGCGCCGCCCGCAACATCGGCAGGAAGCCATGGGCATAGCCGACACCGGCCGTCGACGGCCGTGGTTGCAAGGCGGCCAAGGTGCGGTCCATGAAACCGCCGCCGTAACCGAGCCGCAAGCCGCATGGCCCATAGCCGACACAGGGCACGATCAGCAACTGCGGTTCGAACACCTCGGTGCCCTTGGGCTTGGGGATGCCGAACGCGTCCTCTTCCATCGCGCAGCCCGGATACCAGACGTGAAAGCGCAGCGTGCCGTGCTCTTTGTCCACCACCGGCAGGCCGATGCGGCGCTTGGCGTTGGCCTCACCCCAGCGGTAAAGCGCGGGCAGCGGGTCGAATTCACCCTTGATCGGCCAGTAAGCGCCAATCGTCAGCTCTTGCCGGCGCACCAGCCAGACCCGCAACACCCGTTGCAACTCATCGGCCAGCGCGAGCCGGTCAGGCAGATCGAGACGTTCTTGTATCAACTTGCGGCGCAAGGCAGCGCGGTCATTCAGATCCACTCGGAGCTCCAGCGTCGTGAACAAGGCCTGATTGTGCACGGCTGCGTCGCGCGCCTGACCATCCGCTTGGCCGGCCCGGTGCTCAGGCCGGTGCCAGCCCGCAAGGGGGCGCCGCCGAAGTTGGCGACATCGGGCGGATCAAGCCCTTGCGGACCGGGCAAACGACTGGCGGCACCAGCAGCAGGAACTGCGCTGCGGGCCAGCCCTCCACCACCGCCCGGCTGCCTGCCGCCAGCCGCGCCGTTTGCCCGGCCTCCAGCCATTGATCCTGAGCCGGCGCGCCAGCGCTGCCCGGCACGGTCAGCCAGACGCGGCCGTGCGCCACACTCAACTCGCGCGGCCCGGCGCTGATTGGCAAACTCAAGGCCTCGCCGGCCGCCAAAGTCCACAATGCTTGCGCTTCACTCATGCTTCAAACTCCGGTTGCGTCAGCGCAACCAACGGCGCGTGACATGGGCAAATAGTAGGGAGGCAGGGGCCCCTCGTCCAATGATTGCGCGGCGCGGGATTGATACCATCCGAGCATGAATCAACCCAAACCCACCGATGCCCAGAACCTGCGCATGATCACCAAGGAGCAACCGCGCCAGCGCCCGCTCTCGGTCGGCCCGCTGCGTGCCTTCGAGGCGGTGGCGCGTTATTTGAGTTTTCGGGCGGCAGCCGATGAACTGCATCTGACGCAGTCGGCCATCAGCCGGCAGATCCGTGCGCTGGAGGAAGAAATCGGTTGCGCGCTGTTTCTGCGCGGTACCCGCCATGTGGAGCTGACCGCCGACGGCGCGGCGCTGAAAGGCCCGGCCGTGCTGGTGCTGGAGCGGCTGGACCAAGCGGTGCGGCAGATCCGCCAGACGCGCGGCCGCCGGGTCGTCAACGTCACCACCTTTGCGTCCTTCGCCTCGCTGTGGCTGATCCCCCGGCTGGAGGCTTTTCAGCGCGCCCATGAAGACATCGACATCCGCGTGTCCGCCTACGACCATGTGGTGGAGCTGGACGACAGCGAGATCGACCTCGCCCTGCGCTACACCGTGGCCGCCAATGTGCCGCCCGAAGCGCAGCGCCTGTTCGGCGAAACGCTGACGCCGGTGGTCAGCCCGCTGCTGGCGGCCAGAGCCGGCGACGGCTCGGTGCCCGCGCTGCGTCAGCCGGCCGACTTGGCGCTGCACACGCTGGCCGAGGAAGACGACCAGCGCCCCAGCGCCGAATACCTGAGCTGGCGACGCTGGTTGCGCGAGCAAGGCCTGGCCGCCCTGCAGCCCAGGCGCTGGCTCTATCTCAACTTCACCTATCAACAGATTCAGGCCGCGCTGGCCGGCCAAGCGGTGGCACTGGCCCGGTTGGCCCTGGTCAGCGAACAGCTG
>CANFYD010000207.1 GCA_947450745.1 Burkholderiales bacterium | reverse complement strand
CCCGCCCGGCAGCGGTGCGCGCGCTGCTGGATGACTTTGCCGGGCTCGATACCGCCGCGCTGAACCTGGCCTTCACGCAGTGGAAGCAGGCCAGCGAAAAGCTCAGCGCCGCGCAATCGACCCAGGGCGAGCTGCTGCGGGAGCGGGAGCGGCTGGCTTGGCAGATTGGCGAGGTGGATCGCTTGGCGCCCGGTGCCGACGAATGGGCCGAGCTGAATGCCGAGCATCAACGGCTCTCGCATGCCCAGTCTTTGCTGGACGCGGTGCGCCTGGCACTGGAGGGGCTGTCCGAGGCCGAGCCCAGCGCCGAATCACAGACCACCGCCGCCATCGACCAACTGGAGAGCGTGCTGCACTTTGATGCACGCTTGCTGCCGGCCGTCGAAGCGCTGCGCGGTGCGCAAGCGCAGTTGCAAGATGCCGGCCACACGCTGAGCACTTATTTGCACGGCACCGAGCTGGAACCGACGCGCATGCAGGAGCTGGACGAACGCGTGTCGGCTTGGCTGACGCTGGCGCGCCGTTACCGCCGCCCGCCGGCTGAGCTGCCGGCCCTGCACGCACAGTGGCAGGCCGAGTTGCAGGCGCTGGAAGCGGCCAGCGACTTGGCCACCTTGCAGCAAGCGCTGAGCCAGACGCGCAGCCTGTTCGAGCAAGCGGCCCAGCGCGTCAGCAGCGTGCGGGCGCAAGCGGCACCCCGACTGTCGGCGGCAGTGACGCAGGCGATGCAGCAACTGGGCATGAGCGGCGGGGCTTTCGAGATCAGCTTGCTGCCGCAGGATCAACCGCAGAGCTACGGCCTGGAGTCGGCCGAGTTTCTGGTCGCCGGCCACGCGGGCAGCACGCCCCGGCCGCTGTCGAAAGTGGCCTCGGGCGGTGAGCTGTCGCGCATCTCGCTGGCTATCGCGGTGACCACTTGCCTAAAAGACGGTGGCGCTGGCGAGAGCGCCAGTGCGGGCGTGGGAACGCTGATTTTTGACGAGATCGACGCCGGTGTCGGCGGCGCAGTGGCCGAAACGGTGGGCCGCTTGATGAAGCAGTTGGGCCGCTCGGTGCAAGTGCTGGCCGTGACCCATTTGCCGCAGGTAGCCGCCTGTGCCGACCAGCATCTGCTGGTGGCCAAAGCGCTGCGCAACGGCCTGACTTGCAGCGACGTTCAGGTGGTCGCCGGTGAAGCGCGGGTGGCCGAGATCGCCCGCATGCTGGGCGGCGAGCGGCTGTCGTCGACCAGCTTGGCCCATGCGAAAGAAATGCTGGACCAGTCGATGAGTCCGCCGGCAACAGCCACAACTACAACAACAGCTCCGCAAAAAACGAAAAAGGCCAAGCCATGATGATCGAACCGGCCGGCGCAGAAGGCTCTGAGCCCAGCGATGTAATCCTGGTCACCGGCATGGCGGGCGGCGGCAAATCGGTTGCCATGCATGCGCTGGAGGATGCCGGCTTTTTTTGCGTGGACAACCTGCCGGCCGAGTTGCTGCTGGATTTTCTGCGCCTGGAAGTGCAGCGCGGCGAGCGCCGGGTCGCGATTGCGGTGGACGTGCGCAGCGCCGGGTCCTTGCCGATGCTGCTGCCGCTGCTGAAGCAGTTGCGCGCTGAGGGCGTGGCCGTGCGCTCGATCTTTTTGGATGCCAACACCGACGCGCTGGTGCGCCGGTTTTCTGAAACCCGCCGGCCTCACCCCTTGCGCAAAGACCCGTCCAACCAAGCCCAGGGCGACGACGCGCACCGGGCGCTGCATGAGGCGATCACGCTGGAGCGCGAGTTGCTGGCCGCATTGCGCGTTGAGTCCACCGTGCTCGACACCAGTCTGCTGCGCCCGGCCCAGTTGCGCGCCTGGGTACGCGACTTGGTCATCGTGGACGGCAACTCGCTGACGCTGGTGTTCGAGTCCTTCGCCTTCAAACACGGCGTGCCCAGCGACGCAGATTTCGTTTTCGACGTGCGCGTGCTGCCCAACCCCTATTACGACCGCGAACTGCGGCCGCTGAACGGCCGCGACGCGCCGGTTGCCGCCTACCTCAACGCGCAGCCCGAAGTGGCCGTGATGCTGAAGCAGATCAGCGATTTTCTGACTCACTGGCTGCCGAACTTTGCCGCCGACCAGCGCAGCTATTTGACCGTGGCCATCGGCTGCACCGGCGGCCAGCACCGCTCGGTTTTTCTGGTCGAAACGCTGGCCCGCCAGTTCAGCCACCACGGGCAAGTGCTCAAGCGGCACCGGGAGCTAGACGCCAAGACCTGAGAGGGTGAGAACTTTTTACTGCGCGGCCGCCATGCGTTGTTGGCTGGGTACTCGGAATCCTCACGTACCTGGAGTACGTTCCGGCATCTGCGCCCCATCCGCCTAGCCTGACAGCCGCTCGCTACAAAAGTTCTCACCCTCTGAGCCCGACAGCAACCCACTCAGCCGATCATCTTCTTGAGTGGTGCTGGCAGGGCATATTCCGCCAACCGCTCCCGCGCCACCCATTGCCCGGCGGGCGCTTGGTCGGGCAGCGCGGGCAACGCGGCCATTTCGGCGCGGTGGGTGTGCAGCACCCAATCGAAATGCGTCAGCGTGTGCTGGATGCGCGGCATCACTTCCAATTGGGCACCGATCAAGCTGGCCGCTTGCTGCAGCGCCGCTTCGTCGTCGAACAGCGGCAAGCTCCACAACCCCGCCCACACCCCGGTGGCCGGGCGCTGTTGCAGCAGGACGCTGCCGCCATGCTCCAACCACAACCACCAGTTCTCGCGCCGGCCGCGCTTGAGCTTGCGGGTTTTGACCGGGAAGCGCGTCGGCTCTCCGCTCAGCCGCCCGGCGCACAACTCAGTCACCGGGCAGATCAAGCATTGCGGCGAGCGCGAGGTACAAATCGTGGCCCCCAGGTCCATCACACCCTGGGTGTAGGACTCGATGCCCTCGGTGGGCAGCAAGGCTGTCGCTTGCTGCCACAACAAGCGCTCTTGCGCGCTGCTGGCCAAATCGCCGTCAAAAGCCAGCAGGCGGCCGAGCACCCGTTTGACGTTGCCGTCCAGAATCGCCACTCGCTCGCCAAAGCAAAAGGCCGCCACCGCCGCCGCCGTCGAGCGGCCAATGCCGGGCAGCAATTGCAAACCCACCGAATCGCCGGGGAATACGCCGCCGTGTTGTTCAGCCACCGCGCGGGCGCAGGCATGCAGATTGCGCGCCCGACTGTAATAGCCCAAGCCGGCCCACAGCGCCAGCACCTCGTCCAAGCTGGCGGCAGCCAGCTCCAACACCGTCGGGAAACGCTCCAGAAAGCGCTGGTAATAGCCCAACACCGTCGTCACCTGGGTTTGCTGCAACATGATTTCGGACAACCAGACGCGGTAGGGGTCACGGGTGTTCTGCCACGGCAACTGATGCCGGCCGTGGCGACGCTGCCAAGCGACCAAGGTGGGCGCGAACAGCGCCGGTAAGACTATTTCTTTTGACATTGGGAGCAGAAAAAGGTGGACCGCTGGCCTTGCGTGATGCGCTTGATCGGGTGAGCGCAGATCAAGCAGGGCTGGCCTTCGCGGCCGTAAACCCGCGCTTGCATCTGAAAGCTGCCGGCCACGCCGTGAGCATCTTTGAAATCGCGCAGCGTCGTGCCGCCGGCCTCGAGCGCTTGCGCGAGCACGCTGCGCACGGCCTGCGCCAAGCGCTCGGCACGCGGGCGGCTCAGCTTGGCCGCAGCCAAGCGCGGGTCGATGCCGGCCAGGAACAAGGCCTCGCAAGCGTAGATGTTGCCGGCCCCGACCACGATATCGCCGGCCAGCAGCGCCAGCTTGACGGCCACTCGGCGGCCGCTCAAGCCGGCATGCAAGTGCAGGCCGTTGAAGCGTGGGTCAAACGGCTCCAGGCCGAGGCCCGCCAACAACTTGGCGGCCGGGCCGGTCTGCTGGCTGGGCGACCAGACCACCGCACCAAAGCGGCGCGGGTCGGTCAGCCGCAGCAGGCCGCGGTCGGTCAGCAAATCAAAATGATCGTGTGTGCCGGGCGGCCCGGCCTGCGCGGTGAAGGCCAGCGAGCCCGACATGCCGAGATGCATCAGCAAGCCAGCGCTGCTTGCCGAGCCGTCGGCCGACCCATCACCTGCTTGGGCCGGAGCGCCGGAAATAGGCAGCCACAAATATTTACCTCGCCGGGTGACGGCACCGACTCGGCCGCCGACGAGGCTGGCGCAATCTAGCCCCAGCGGCCAGCGCAGCGGTTTGCCCAGGCGAGCCTGCAGGACGGTGGCACCTTCGATGGCGTCGGCAAAGCTGCGGCGGGTGACTTCGACTTCGGGGAGCTCGGGCATGGCCGCCATGATATCGGGGCAAAATGGCCTTTCTGCCCCGGGCACAAGCGCGGGGCCCCGTTCAAGCAGGAGCTTTCATGCCCGAGAAATTCCGTCGCAGTGGTTTCACCGCCTTGGTGATGCTGGCCGCCAGCCTGCTAGGCTCAGCCGCCTCGGCGCGCAGCCAAGCCGACAGCCAGGCCGACAGCGCCGCCGTGACCAAGACTGCCGCCATGGCGGCCGACGCAGCCAAACCACTCAACTCCGAGCTCGACGCTCCACTGTTCTATCAGTTGCTGGTCGGCGAAATGGAATTGCGCAACGGCCAAGCCGGCGTCGCCTATCAAGTGCTGCTGGACGGAGCCCGGCGCACCAGCGATGAAGAGTTGTTCAAGCGCGTCGTCAACATCGCCCTGCAATCCCGCGCTGGCGATCAAGCCTTGCTGGCCGCCAAAGCTTGGCGCGAGGCCATTCCCGACTCGGTGGAAGCCCACCAGATGACGATTCAGCTGCTGGCCTTGTTGAATCGCCCGAACGAAGTGGCCGATGCGCTGCGCCAACTGCTCAAGGTCACGCCAGTCATTCAGCACCCCAGTGTGCTGGCCTCGTTGCCCAAGTTGTTCCAGCGCACCGCCGACCCCAAGCAGGTTTACGCCGCCTTGCTGCCGGTGCTGCAAGACGCTGTCAAGCAGCCGGGAACGCGAGTCGTCGGCCTGCTGGTGCAAGCCCGCATGGCCCTGCTGGCCGGCGACACCCAGCAAGCGATGGCGCTGACCACCGCGCTGGCCAAAGAGGTGCCGCAAGCCGATGAAGTGCTGCAATTGGCGCTGGAATTGATGCCCAGCCAACCGGCCGCCGAAGTGCTGATCACAAGTCAGCTGCAGGCCAAACCCGACAACCATCAGCTCAGGCTGGCTTATGGCCGTGCGCTGGCACGCAACCAGCGTCCGAACGATGCCGCGCGCGAATTCCGTGCGGTGACAGTGGCCGAGCCCAGCATCGCATCAGCCTGGTTTGCCCTGGGCGCACTGGAATTGGACCTGCGCCACGCGGAAGCCGCCGACACCGCGCTGCGCCGTTATCTGACTCTGCAAGAGGCCGCCGACAGCGCCGCAGCGCCAGCCACCGCTGAGGCCGCTGCGTCCGGCTCTACCGGTGCGAGCGCCGAAGCCAGCGCGCAGGCCGCCGTGGAAGCCCGCCAGCAAACCTGGTTGATGCTGGCGCAAGCCGCCGAGTTGCGTGGCGACTTGAAAGCGGCCGACACCTGGCTGCAAAAAGTGGACAGCCCGCAGCGCCGGGCCGAAGCGCAGTTCCGTCGCGCCTCGCTGCTGGCCCGCCAAGGCCATTTGCCCGAAGCCCGCAAGATTATCCAGGCGCTGCCGGAGACGACGCCGGACCAAGCGCGCGCCAAGTTGCTGGCCGAAGCACAGTTGCTGCGCGATGCCGGCGATTGGGCCGAGGCCTATGCCGTGCTGACGCGTGCGGCCGAGCGCCAGCCGGACGATGCCGACCTGATTTACGAGCAATCGATGATGGCGGAGAAGCTCGGCAAGGTCGATGAGATGGAGACCTTGCTGAGGCGGGTGATGACGCTCAAGCCCAACCACCATCACGCCTACAACGCGCTGGGCTATTCCTTGGCCGAGCGCAATATCCGGCTCGATGAAGCCCATGCCCTGATCGTCAAAGCGCTCAGCTTTGCCCCGGCCGAGCCCTTCATCATCGACAGCCTCGGTTGGGTCGAGTTCCGGCGCGGCAACAAGGCGGAGGCCGTGAAGCTGCTGCGCCAGTCCTACGCGGCGCAGCCCGATGCAGAGATTGCAGCCCATCTGGGCGAAGTGCTGTGGGCCAGCGATGAGCGCGACGAAGCCCGCCGCATCTGGCGCGAAGGCATCAAACGCGAGCCGAAGAACGAGGCGCTGCGCGACACCTTGAAGCGGCTGAAAGTGAATTTTTGAAGCTGATCACGACGGGTTTGGCCCTGCTGCTGTCCGCGCTGACCTTGGTCGGTTGCGCCAGCCTCGAACCACAAACTCCGCCGCTTGCTGCCACCGGCGATTTGCGCTTGAGCGGCCGGCTAAGCGTGCAAGCCACCGGCAGCAGCGGCCGTGCAGCGGGCGGCAATGCCGGCTTCGAGTTGGCCGGCAACCCCAGCGCAGGGCAGTTGGAGCTGAGCACGCCACTGGGCAGCCTGATGGCCAGGGCGCGCTGGGGCGCGGGCTCGGTGACGCTGCAAACGCCGGACAGCGAGCGCAGCTTCGAAAGCCTGGATGAGCTGACCCGCGAACTGCTGGGCGAGGCCATCCCCGTCGCTGCGCTGTTCGATTGGCTGCAAGGGCGGCCCTGGCCACAAGCGCCGAGCCGCGCGCTGCCTGGTAGAACTGGCAGCACCGGTGGCACCGGCGGCACCGGCAACCCCGGCAGTTCTGATCAAGCTGGCTTTGAGCAACTGTCCTGGCGGGTTGACCTGACGCAGCGCGAGCAAGGCTTGATCGTCGCCACCCGGCTCAGCGACCCGCCGGTGATCT
>CANFYD010000206.1 GCA_947450745.1 Burkholderiales bacterium | reverse complement strand
TGATCGCCTGCGTCTTGATCGGCGGCACCAGTTTGATGACCACCATCGCCTTCAGCGCACAGCGCTATTTTGAAAGTCAGGTCGAGGCGGCGCGCGAAATCAGCCAATAAGACGGCGGCTTGCGGGTGGCAACCGCCGCTGCCGCAGCCGAGCTGACTTCAGAACACCGCGAAGCTGACCCAGTAGCAAATGCCGGCCACCAGCGCCGAGGCCGGAATCGTGAAGATCCACGCCCAGACGATGGTGCCGGCCACACCCCAACGCACCGCTGAGGCGCGCCTGACTGAACCGACGCCGACGATGGCACCGGTGATCGTGTGCGTGGTGGAGACCGGAATGCCCAGCGACGTGGCGAGGAACAAGGTGATGGCACCGCCTGTCTCTGCACAAAAGCCGCCGACCGGCTTGAGCTTGGTGATCTTTTGACCCATCGTGCGCACGATGCGCCAACCGCCAAACATGGTGCCCAGCCCGATGGCGAAGTAGCAGGCGACGATCACCCACACCGGCGGGCTGCTAGCTTGCGCCGATAAGTAGCCGGTGGCCACCAGCAGCATCCAGATCAGGCCGATGGTCTTTTGAGCATCATTGCCCCCGTGACCCAAGCTGTAGAGGCCGGCCGAGATCAATTGCAGCCGTCTGAACCAGTTGTCCACACGCAGCGGTGAACTGCGCCGGAACAACCAGGCCACCACCACCATCAGGATCGAGCCGAGCAAAAATCCTAAAAAGGGCGACACGAAGATGAACAGCACGGTTTTGAGCACGCCACCGGTGACCAAGGCACTCGGGCCGCTTTTGGCAATCACCGCACCGACCAAGCCGCCGATCAAGGCATGCGATGAACTTGACGGGATGCCGTACCACCAGGTGATGACGTTCCAGGCGATCGCACCGATCAAGGCACCGAACACCACGTGGTGATCGACCACACTGGGGTTGACGATGCCGCTGCCCACCGTGGCCGCCACCTTCAACTGAAACACGCCAATCGCCAGCACATTGAAGAAGGCCGCAAACAGCACCGCTTGCTGCGGTTTCAACACGCCGGTTGATACGACGGTGGCGATGGAGTTGGCCGCGTCGTGAAAGCCGTTCATGAAGTCGAACAGGATGGCCAACAACACCAGCAACGCCACCACCCAAAATGAGACCTGTATGGAATCCATCGCGGGCCGCTCAGGAATTTTCGAGGATGATGCCCTCGATCAGATTCGCCACGTCTTCACAGCGATCCGAGATCGATTCCAGTTGCTCGTAAATGGCCTTGAGCTTGATCAACTCGCGCACATCGGGTTCTTCACGAAACAGCTTGGACATGGCCGAGCGCATCACGCGGTCGGCGTCCGACTCCAACTGGTCGATTTCCTCGCAGGTCTTGATCGCCGCTTCGGCGGTTTTAGGCTCGCTCAACTTGGGCAGCAGCGACACCGCATGTTGAACCCGCTCGCAGCATTTGGCGCTCAAGTCGCCCAGCCGCAGCACATCCTCGGGGATGCGGCGCACGTCGTACAAGGACAGCGTCTCGCTCGAGTCCTGCAGCAGGTCAAGAATGTCGTCCATCGCATTGATCAGGCCGTGGATCTGCTCGCGGTCTATCGGCGTGATGAAGGTGCGATGCAGCAGGCGATTGACTTCGGCGGTGACGCGGTCGGCATGGTGCTCGGCAGCATCGACCTCGGCCGCGTATTTTTCGCGCAGCGCCACGTCGTCGTAGTTCTGCAGCATCAGCATGAAGGAGCGCGCACCTTCAACGATTTTGTTGCCGTGTTCGTTGAACAACTCGAAAAAATTGCCCTCTCGGGGCAGCAGCTTGGCAAACAACATCAACTCTCCAGTCGCGCCGAAGCCGCAGCAACAGGGCTCACGGTCATTTGCATCGGCAAATTTTTTACAAAACAGTCATCACCGCGTCACATTCATTGCGAACTGCGCGCGCCGGAGTGTATCGCCGCTGCTGTTGTTGCCTCTGCCGCTACAGCTGCCGCTGCGGACTCTGCAGCCTTTGTTCAAGCAGTGCTGAGCGCCGCATCCAGCCGGGCAATCGCCTGATCGGCAACCGCCGGCAAAAAGCGCTGCAACGAACCCAAGCCGGGGACGGCCAAGTCGGGGGCCAACTCCAGCAGCGGCAGCAGCACGAAAGCGCGCTGCTGCAAGCGTGGGTGCGGCACGGTCAGGCGCTCGGTCTGAAGTTGCTGCTCGCCGTAAAGCAGCAAGTCCAGATCCAGCGTGCGCGGCGCATTGAAAAAGGGCCGTGCGCGGCCATGAGCGAGCTCCAAGCTCTGCAGATGATCGAGCAGGTCGAGCGGGGCCAGCGCCGTTTCCAGGCAAGCCACCGCGTTCAAATAATCTGGCCCATCGGCTTCAACCGGCGCGCTGCGATAAATGCCGGAAACGGCCTGCAAGCGGGTTTCTGGCAGCGCCGCCAGCCTGGCCAGCGCTTGCGACAGGGTTTGGGTCAGATCACCCAGATTGGCACCCAAACCGATAAAAACCAGGGAACGGCCCTGGCTCATGATCTGTGCGGGCGCCGGCCCCATCGTCATTCGGCAGCGGGTTTGCTGCCTGCACCGCCACCCTCGGCCGGCTCGCTGCTGGCCCCCTCGCCTACCCCCGCGCCGCTGCCCTTGCCGGGCGACTTGCGACGACGCCGACGCTTCTTGGCCGGCAGGTCGTCGGACAAAGGCGCTGGCTCCTCTTCGTCCTCTTCACCTTCGCTGGCCAGCGCTGCGCTGGCAGCAGCGCTGCGCGGCAGTTGATGCACCTTGCCGACACGACGTTGCTGCTTATCGGCTTCGCGGGCCTGCTCCAGCAAGGCTTCGCGCTCATCGTCGCTGCCCAGAGCAAAGTCTTCCCACCAATCGGCCAGCGCCGGGTCGATTTCGCCGGCATCGGCACGCAAGCGCAGGAAATCGAAACCGGCGCGGTAACGTGGCTGGTCGACCAGCGTGTACACGCCGCTGCCGGTGCGGCGCTCAAAACGCGGCTGCATCATCCAGACTTCGCGCATCTCGGTCGCCAGCTTGCCACGGCCTGAAATGTCACCGATGCGGTTATCGAAGACGTTGTCAATCGCTTGCTGCAGCGCGGGAATAGCGGGCTCGCCGGCTTCGCGCGCCTGCGTCCAGCGCTCCAGCACGTCAAACCACAACATGCAGGCCAACATGAAACTGGGCGACACGCCGCGGCCTTCGGCCACGCGCAGGTCGGTATCCGCCAAGGCTTGGCGCACGAACTTGCCGCGCACACCTTCGGCCAACTCGCCCTGCTCGTTCAACATCGCGTCGAGGACGGGGAACACGCCGCGCGCCAAGCCCTGCTTGCGCAGCTCGGCCAAGCTGGCCAGCGAGTGGCCGGTTTGCAAGAGCTTGATCATTTCGTCGAACAAGCGCGAGATCGGCACATTGGCCAGCAAGGCGGCCATGGCCTTGACCGGCGCGCGCGTCTTGGGCTCCAACTCGAACCCCAATTTAGCGGCAAAGCGCACCGCCCGCACGATGCGCACCGGGTCTTCGCGGTAACGGGTTTCGGGGTCGCCGATCATGCGCAAAATGCGCTTCTTGGCATCAGCCAAGCCGCCGTGATAGTCCACCACCAACTGGCGTTGCGGGTCGTAGTAAAGCGCGTTGACGGTGAAGTCACGGCGCGCCGCATCTTCAATTTGTGGGCCCCAGACGTTGTCGCGCAACACCCGCCCTGCAGCATCGACGACATGCGACTTGCCGGCCATGTCGTCTTTCGAGGTCTTCTCATTGCCGCTCACTTGGTCGGCACTTTCGTTGACGAGCAGCGCCCGGAAAGTGGACACCTCGATCACCTCGTGTTCGCGGCCACGGCCATAGACCACGTGAACGATGCGAAAACGCCGACCGATGATGAAGGCGCGGCGGAACAGGTTCTTGACCTGCTCCGGCGTGGCGTTGGTGGCCACGTCGAAGTCCTTGGGCCGCATGCCAAGCAGCAAGTCGCGCACCGCGCCGCCAACGATGTAGGCCTCGAAGCCGCCATCCGTCAGCGTTTGCACGACCCGCACCGCACGCTCGTCGAGCAAATTGGGGTCGATGCCATGCTCGGCCACCTGCACCTCCATGCGCTTGCCCAAGGGATTGTTGGTTTTGGGAGCGTCTGTCTTACCCGCCGCCTTGCCGGTCAAGGGCTTGCCAGCAGACGGCTTGCCCAACAACTTGTCTATGAATTTTTTGATCATGCGAACAACTTAAGAAGTGGCCAGCCACGCGCGGCGGCAAGCTCCGCCAAGGCGGGTGTAGGGTTGGTGGCCACCGGGTGGCTGACCAAGTCCAGAAGAGGCAAATCGTTCATCGAGTCGCTGTAGAACGTGACGCGCTCGAAGTCGCTCCATTGTCGGCCCAGCGAGGCCAGCCAATCGTGCACCCGGCTGATCTTGCCGGCCTGGAACGACGGCACGCCCTGCACTGCGCCGGTGTAGGCGCCCTTAGCGTCGCGCTGCAACTGCACGGCAATCAAATGCTCGACCTCGAAAGCCGCCGCAATCGGCGTGGTGACGAATTCATTGGTGGCCGTCACGATGGCCACCAAGTCGCCCGCATCTTGGTGCTGCCGGACCAGCGCCCGCGCATTGTCACGCAGCATCGGGGACATCACCTCGACCATGAAGCGCTCACGCGCCGCCAGCGCGTCGGCCAGCGGGCGGTTGCGCCAGACCTGGGTGGCGAAGTCGATGTAAGCGTCAAGATCCAGCACACCGGCTTGGTATTGCGCAAAGAACTCATCGTTGCGCTGCTTCCAATGGTCGCCATCGGCCCAACCGATATCGACCATGAAGCCGCCAAAAGCATGGTCGGAATCGCTAGCGATCAAGGTTCCGTCAAGGTCGAAAAGTGTCAGATTCATACGGAAACTCCTTCATCAAGCAACATCTGGCGCAACAAAGGCACGGTGATCGCGCGCTTGGTGGCCAGGGCAAATTCATCCAGCCGGTCCAGCAAGCGCATCAAATGCTTGAGGTCGCGGGCAAAGCGGGTGAGCAGGTAGTCGATCACTTCTTCGGCCAGAAAGACACCGCGCCGGTCGGCCTCGCGCCGCAACGCGGCTCGCACGCCCGCCTCGGAAAGCGGCTGCAAGCCGAAGGTCGGCCCCCAACCAAGCCGGGTGCGCAAGTCCTCGCGCAGCGGTAAATCCGTTGGCGGCAAGCTGCCGGTGGCCACCACCGCCAAGCCCTGCGTCGCCGCTTCCACGAACAGGGCAAAGGCGGCGTGCTGCTGACCGGCATCGAAACGGTGGCTGTCGTCCAGCAGCAAAAGGCTGGGCTGGCTGGGCAACTCCCAGGGCAACGGCGTGTCGGCGTCATACCAAGCCACTTGCGCTCCGGCAGCTTGCCAATCCTCGGCCAAAGCCCTCAGCACATGGGTTTTGCCGCAGCCTGGCCCGCCCCACAGGTACACGGGCGGCTCACCCGCTGCGGTCGCCTTCATCGCTTGCAGATGCGCCAGCGCCAAGCCGTTGCTGCCGGGCAAAAAATTCTCGAACGTGAACAAGGGCTCGGGGCCGATTGCAAGCGGAATCTGCTTCAAAAACAAGTCACCCAGGCTGGTTATCCAAGAAAAATGGTCAACGTTGATTCTAGTGGAGCGTCCCGCCGGCCGGCTGTGGCAGCAAAACGGCCAGCCGTGCCTGCACCGCCAGCAGCCGCAGCAAGTCGTCTGCCGTGCGGTGAACCTCGATCAGATTGCGCAAAATGCGGGCCAGAATTTCACGCGGTGCCGCCGCCCGCAGGAACATTTCAATCGGTGCCTGGGACGCCGCCGGCAACGCCGATTCGTCGCGGAAGTTCTGCAAGAACTCATCCAGCCGTTCGCGCGTCAACGAGTGCCCAGTGAACGGGTCGAGCAGCACATCGCCATTGCCCAACTCCACCTTGACCAGAAAGTGCCCAGGAAAGCACACCCCTTGCGCGCGCAGGCCCACGGCGCTGGCCAGTTCCATGAAGAGCACGGCCAAGGTGATGGGAATGCCGCGTCGCGTCGCCAACACCTGATGCAAATAGCTGTTGCTGCGGTCGTAGTAGTTATTGACGTTGCCGGCAAAGCCCAACTCTTGATAGAAATACGCGACCAGCGTGCGCAGCTTGTGGCTGGCCGACGCATCGGCCGGCAGGCGGCTGCGCAGCCGCTCGCTCAACACATCGAGCTCGCCCAGCAGTGCCTGCGTATCGAGCTGAGGGAATTCATCCTGAGCGATCGCAGCGGCCGCTTCGAGCAGATTCAAGCTGTCATCGTCGGCCACCAAGGTGGCGAAATATTCCAGCGCGGTCGGGTTGTGCAAACGCAGTGAGTAGGTCATTTTCTTCCGTCAGCAGTCAGGCGCGCCGCACGAACTGGCGCAGCTTCAGGCCAGTCAGTGCCAGCACAGCAAAATAAAGCAAGGCCGAGGCCAGCAAGCTGCCCGCCATGGCAAGTGCGCGCAGGCCCTCGTGGGCACCCAGGGCGATCCAATCAAAGCGCGTGGCCAGGAGGTATTGCAAGCCGCCCATCACCAGGCTGGCCAGCACGATCCGCAGCGCAAATACAAACCAGCCTGGCAGCGGCCGGTAGCTGCCCTGGCGCCGCAGACCCCAAAAAAGCAGGGTCGCATTGATCAACGCGCCCACACCGATCGACAGTGCCAAGCCGGCTACGCCGAGCCAGGGCACGAAGGCCAGGTTCATCAGCTGGGTCAAGACCAGCACCGCGATCGCGATGCGCACTGGCGTACGGGTATCTTGTTTGGCATAAAACCCAGGCGCCAGCACCTTGATGGCGACCAGCCCGAGCAAACCGACCCCGTAGCCCATCACTGCGCTGG
>CANFYD010000205.1 GCA_947450745.1 Burkholderiales bacterium | reverse complement strand
GGCGCTGCCCCAGCTCAGCACATGGTGGTTCAAGCCGCGCAGGCGGATGAATTGGCTGTGGTGCGGACGGCGCAGCGCGTAGCTGGGGGCAGCGGCGAAGCCGGCGGCGGCGGATGAGGAGGAGGCGGTGGAGGTGGCAGATGCATTCATGCGCTGCAATGTAGAGCAAGCGGCCCGGCGTGGCTGTCGGCGCGGCGACATCGCGGGCCTGTCGCTTGCGGGCAGAATCGGCGGCATGAGCTCACCCACTGATCGTCAAATCCTTCCCTTCACCCTGCGCGCCGCTGAACCGCGCGACGTGTCAGCCATCGTGGGGCTGATCGAAGAACTGGCCGCGTTTGAAGATCTGACCCACTTGCTGGCGCTGACAGCCGACACCTTGCACCCGCACTTGTTCGGCCCCAAGCCGCTGGTCGAGGCCCTGGTGGGCGAGGTGGGCGGCCATGTGGTCGCCTTCGCGCTGTACTTCACCAACTTCAGCACCTTTTTGGCCAAGCCCGGGCTCTACCTCGAAGACCTTTACGTGCAGCCGGCGTACCGCAGCAGCGGCTTGGGGACGGGTTTGCTGACCCGGTTGGCCGAAATTGCGGTCGAGCGCGACTACGGCCGCTTCGAGTGGAGCGTGCTGGACTGGAACGCCGACGCGATCCGCTTCTACGAAAAAATGGGTGCCAACGTCATGCCCGAATGGCGTATTTGCCGCCTCAGCGGTGCGGCGCTGGCGGCCTACAAAATTTGAACTGCCAGGCGCAATCGTCCCAACTCAATGAAGTTGGACTTGGCCCAAGGGCATCCTTTCTTGTTGAGCGCCGCTGTGTCGCTACGATGGCGCGCCCGCTACTGGTGGAATCGAGAGGATTTTGATGGCTGAGAACATGAGTGATGCCTACGCTGCAATCCATGCGGACTTCCACTGGCAAGTGCCGGACGAATTCAGCTGGGCGGAGGCTTGTTGCAGCCGCTGGGCACGCGACACCCCCGAGGCCACGGCCGTCGTGTATGACAGCGACCATGGCGCGCCCGTCAGGCACAGCTTTGGCCAGCTGCAGCGTGCCGCCAACCGGCTGTCCAACGCGCTGCAGCGCCTGGGTGTTCAGCGCGGCGACCGGGTCGCCATCGTGCTGCCCCAGCGCTTCGAGACGGCGGTCGCTCATATCGCCATCAGCCAGTTGGGCGCGGTCGCCATGCCGCTGTCGATGTTGTTCGGCCCCGAGGCGCTGGCTTTCCGCTTGCAAGACAGTGCGGCCGTGTTGGTGATCGCCGATGAAACAGCCGCACCGGGCTTGCGCGGCCTGCGCTCGCAATGCCCGGCTTGGCGTGAACTGATGGTGGTTGGCGGCAGCGGTGGCTGCGGCGGCATGGTCGAAGCCGGCGAGATCTGCTGGCTGCAGGCCTTGCAAGCCGAAGACGCTCGCTTCGTCGCCGCCAAAACCAAGGCGGACGAGGCGGCGGTGTTGATCTACACCAGCGGCACCACCGGCCCACCCAAAGGTGCGTTGATCCCGCAGCGTGCGCTGATCGGCAACCTGACCGGTTTTGTGGCCAGCCAGAACTGGTTCGGTTTTGATCCGGCCGCGCTTGAGCTCGGTAGTCAGGCGGTGTTCTGGACGCCGGCCGACTGGGCCTGGACCGGTGGTCTGATGGACGCCTTGTTGCCGACGCTTTATTTCGGCCGGCCCATCCTGGCGACGCAAGGCCGTTTTGCGCCGGAAAAGGCCTTCGAGCTGATGCAGGCGCACAGCGTGACCCATGCCTTTTTGTTCCCCACCGCGCTGAAGGCAATGATGAAGGCGGTGCCCGAGCCCAGCACGCGCTATCAGCTCAAGCTGCAAGCGATCATGAGCGCCGGCGAAGCGGTTGGCGACGCCGTTTTCAACTATTGCCAGCAGCAGATGGGTGTCACCGTCAACGAAATGTTCGGCCAGACCGAGATCAATTACGTTGTTGGCAATTGCAGCCTGCTGTGGCCGGCCCGGGCCGGCAGCATGGGTCGCGCTTATCCGGGCCACCGGGTGGCGGTGATCGACGATGAGGGCCAAGTCTGCCGGCCCGGCGAGGTCGGCGATGTGGCGGTGCACCGGCGCGATGTGCACGGTCAACTCGATCCGGTGTTTTTCTTGGGCTATTGGGGCCGGCCGGACGCGACCGCCGCCAAGTTCACCGGCGACCCGCTGGACAGTTGGTGCCGGACCGGCGATTTGGCGCAAATGGACGCTGAGGGCTATCTCTGGTACCGGGGCCGCAGCGACGATATGTTCAAGGCAGCGGGTTACCGCATCGGCCCGGGCGAGATTGAAAACTGCTTGCTCAAACACGCGGCCGTGGCCAATGCCGCCGTCGTGCCCAAGCCTGACGCCGAGCGCGGCGCGCTGGTCAAGGCCTATGTGGTGCTGGCCCCCGGCCACCAGGGCACGCCGGAGTTGGTGGCGCAACTGCAAGCTCATGTGCGCGGCCAGTTGGCACCGTATGAGTACCCGAAGGAAATCGAATTCATTGAGGCCTTGCCAATGACCACCACCGGCAAGGTGCAGCGCCGCGTGCTGCGGCTACAAGAAGAAGCGCGGGCGGCCGCTCACTGAGGCTGCAGCATGAGCCGCGAACAAGCACCAACAGCAAACCGCAATTCAACCAGGACGCTAGGCATGGAATTCACAACATTGGGTCAATCGGGCTTGCGGGTCAGCAAGATCTGCCTCGGCACCATGACGTTTGGCGAACAGGTCGATGAGGCAAACACGCATGCCTTGCTCGACCATTCGCTCGCTCGCGGCATCAACTTCATCGACACGGCGGAGATGTATGCCGTGCCGGCACGGGCTGAAACCTACAGTTTGACCGAAACCTTCATCGGTAATTGGCTGGGCAAAAACCCGGCTGCGCGCGCGCAGGTGGTGCTCGCCACCAAAGTGGCCGGCCCATCACGCGGCATGCCTTGGGTACGCGACGGCAGCGCCGACCTGACTGGTGCCGACATCATTGCGGCGTGCGAGGCCAGCTTGCGACGTTTGCAGACCGATGTGATCGACCTGTACCAACTGCACTGGCCGGCGCGCAATGTGCCGATGTTTGGCGGCATCTACTTCGACCCCGCCAAGGAAACCGTGGTGACCGGCATCCACGAGCAACTGCAGGCGCTCGGGCAGCTGGTCCGGGACGGCAAGATCCGCCATATCGGCCTGTCCAACGAGACGCCGTATGGTGTTTGTGAATTCATCCACTTGGCCGAACAACATGGCTTGCCGCGCGTTGCCACCGTGCAAAACCCCTACGCCTTGGTGAACCGCACGCTGGAGAACGGGCTGGATGAGGTGCTGTTTCGCCATCAGGTCGCGCTGCTGGCCTATTCGCCACTGGCTTTTGGTGCCCTGACCGGCAAATATGACGAGATCGGCATCGACACCGAGGACGGACCGGGCCGGCTGTCGCTCTTCCCCAGCATGAAAAAGCAGCGCTGGGCGCGGCCGGACACCTTGGCGGCCGCCAAGCGCTACAACGCCCTGGCGCGTGACCATGGGCTGAGCCCGACGGCGCTGGCGCTGGCTTGGTGCTACACCCGCTGGCAGACGGCCAGCACCATCATCGGCGTCACCAGCAAGGCGCAGTTGGATGAAAACATCGACGCGCTGGCCACCACGCTGACGGAGGACATGCTGGCCGAAATCAACAAGATCCGCTGGGAAATGCGCGACCCGGCGCAGTAACTCAAACATCGGCAAAAGGTGGGCGATTAGCCCGCAGTTGAAAACCCCCCGGCATCTGCCTGAGCATGCCGAGGGGTGCTTGCACCGTTAATCCAGGCGGGTCACGGCAGTTCGGCGCGGGCGCGAATCACCAAGTCCACCAGGTCCGAGCCACCGCTGGCGAAGTTGTTCGACGGGTTGTGAGCGCTTTGCACCGCCACGGCATGGGGCTGGCCGTTCCAGTAGCCCCAGAACGCGCCGCCGCTTTGGCCGGGCCAGACATCGCCCTTGTGGCTCATGCTTTCATGCGAGTCCGGGCTCCAGAAATCACCGTCCAAGGCGATGCCGCCTTGCCAGATCGGGCGCTGCGTGCCGGTCAAGTCGCCGGGGTAGCCGACATGAGTCCAGTAGGCACCGCCGTCCCAGCTATCGCTGTAAGACTTGGTGCCCAGCCAGCCGGTGGCATTGCCGGCCGGCCGGTCCAGCACCACCACCACGTAGTCGAACTTGATCTCGTTGCTGTCAATCGTTGGCGGTGTGACCTTGACCTTGAAATAAGTCCGCACGCCCCAGGCGGTGCCGTAGGGTGCGCTGCCGTTGTAATACATCGGCGTGAACTTCAACCAGCCGGTCGAATTGCCCGGCCGCCAGTCGATCATGTGCGAGGCGGTCAGCAAGTGGCGCGGCCCCACCAGCACGCCGCTGCCCGAGCCGAGCGAGCTTTCCACCCGACCGTTGCAGCGCCACGGGTAGGCGGTGCTGTAGAACACGCGTCGCCCGTCGGCACCAAAAATGGTTTTGGAGCCTTCTTCGGTTTGCATGAACTCGCTGCGTTCGATGAACTTGGGCCGGCGCAGGCTTTGCGGTTCGAGCTTGGCGATGTATTCCACATCGACGTGGTCGGGGATGAAGGCTTCGGTGCCCGCATCGATCAGCTTGTTGCCTGCCAACGCGGCTTTGCCGAGTGCGGCAACCGCCACGCCCTCGGTGCCGCGCGGATATTGGCGGCCATCCACCTCAATCATCGCCGGCTGCTGGCTCAGCAGTTTTTCAACCAGGCCTTGTTGCAGCTTGGCCGATGCTTTTTTGCCGCTGTACTTGAGCGCTTCATCGTTGAGGCAAGGGGCGGGGAACTCTTTGTGTAGATCCAAATGGTCTTCCATGTCGAACTCCTGACGGGCCCGGCAGACGACGCCAAGCTCGCTGATTGCCTACTCTAAGAACCCTTTTCGGCGGCCGGGTTGAGGCGCGCTGTTGAGCTGCCTCGCTTCAAAATTAAACCTAGATTCGGCAGTTGGACGCGGCTGAGTGGGCTGCGATGCGGTGCGTTGGCAAGGCGCGCCGACGCAGTGGGCCGATGCCCACCAGGAGAAGCAACGTAGACAGCGTGCCGTAGTGCGGCTCAATCGGCTGCGTAGCGCCTTCACCCAAATGGTGATGACGCGCGGGCAGAGCAAACTCAATAGACATGCGGCGTCCGAGGCGCTGGTGAGCGGTCAACTGCTGAATTTGGGTTAAATCCTAGGCTGGCCCACAAGTGATGCAACCCCTACTTTTAGGAGGTCGGCCCGGCGATCAGTGAAAATCTTCGCCATGGCCAAAAAACCCACCCATGTCAGCGAAACCCCCGCCACGCAGTTCTTGCGGCGCAACCAGGTCGCCTTCACCGAACATGTGTACGACTACGTCGAGCGCGGCGGCACGGCCGAATCGGCGCGCCAACTCGGCGTGGCCGAGCATGCCGTGATCAAGACGCTGGTCATGCAGGACGAGCGCGCGCAGCCCTTGATCATCTTGATGCACGGCTCGGCGCAGGTCAGCCTGAAGGAGTTGGCGCGGCAGATTCCCTGCAAAAAGGTCGAGCCCTGCACGCCCGAAGTGGCGCAGCGCCACAGCGGCTACCAAGTGGGCGGCACCTCGCCGTTCGGCGTGCGCAAGGCCATGCCGGTGTATGTGGAGGCGAGCATCCTGGCGCTGCCCAGCATTTGCATCAATGGCGGCCGGCGCGGCTATTTGGTCGAAATCGATCCCCGCGTCTTGCCGGAGCTGCTGAATGCCCGGGCTGTGCACTGCGCCAGTGCAGAATAGCGCCCATGCAAGACGCCCCCTACATCCTCTATCCCCTACTGGCCAGCGTTGCGGGCTACCTCGTCGGCTCGATTTCCTTCGCCGTCATCGTCAGCCGAGCGATGGGCCTGGCCGACCCACGCAGCTACGGCTCGGGCAACCCGGGTGCCACCAATGTGCTGCGCTCCGGCAGCAAGCTGGCCGCTGTGCTGACTCTGCTGCTGGACGCGCTGAAAGGCTTTGTGCCGGTGCTGCTGGTGAGCTTGTTCGGTGCCCGCTACGGGCTGGGCGAGGGCACGGCGGCGCTGGTCGGCTTGGGGGCATTTCTGGGTCATTTGTGGCCGCTGTTTTTTCGCTTCAAAGGCGGCAAGGGCGTGGCCACGGCGGCCGGCGTCATCCTGGCTTTGAACCCCTTGCTGGGGGCTGCCACCTTGTTCACTTGGTTGTTGATTGCCTATTTTTCGCGCTACTCGTCGCTGGGCGCGATTGCCTCGGCCGCTTTAGCCCCGATCTACCAAATGATGGTCTGGGGCATGGGCCCCATCGTTGGCGTGCTGGTGGTGATGGGCTTGCTGCTGATCTGGCGTCACGCGGCCAACATCAAGAAGCTGCTGAACGGCACCGAAAGCCGCTTGGGGCAAAAGTCTGCCGCTGCCCAGCCGCCGGCGGGCAGCAGCAAAAAACACCCGAACGGACCCGGTCCAGCGGCCCACGGCCATTCGCACAAGCATCCGAAGAAGACTTCGAGCCACAACCCTTCCGCAAACTCCAACCCAAAGGTAAGTAAAAAATGACGATAGCCCGTTTTGATGTTGGTGCCCGCATATCCGAAATGGCCGTGCACAACGGCGTGGTCTACCTGGCCGGCCAAGTGCCGGAAGACGCCAGCCAAGACATCGCTGGCCAGACGGCCCAAGTGCTGGCCACCATCGACGCCTTGCTGGCCCGCGCCGGCAGCGACAAAAGCAAAATCCTGCGTGCGCAGATTTTCATCGCCGACCTGGCCGAGTTCCCCGGCCTGAACGCCGTCTGGGACGCCTGGGTCGTGCCCGGCCACACGCCGCCACGCGCCACTGTCGAGGCCAAGTTGGCCAAGCCGGCCTGGAAGGTCG
>CANFYD010000204.1 GCA_947450745.1 Burkholderiales bacterium | reverse complement strand
GACACGCTATGGACATCAACAAGAAGATCTACATCTCCGACGTGACCCTGCGCGACGGCAGCCACGCGATTCGCCACCAGTACAGCGTGTCCCAGGCTCGCCAGATCGCCCAGGCGCTCGATGAGGCCAAGGTCGACTCGATCGAAGTCGCCCACGGTGACGGCCTGCAAGGCGGCAGCTTCAACTACGGTTTCGGCGCGCACAGCGATGTCGAATGGATCGAGGCCGTCGCCAGCGTCGTCAAGCACGCAAAAATCGCCACCTTGCTGCTGCCCGGCATCGGCACCGTGCATGACCTCAAAGCCGCCTACGACGCCGGTGCCCGCATCGTGCGCGTGGCCACCCACTGCACCGAGGCCGACATCAGCCGCCAGCACATCGAATACGCCCGCCACCTGGGCATGGAAGCGGTCGGCTTCCTGATGATGAGCCATATGCAGACGCCGCAAGGCCTGGCCGACCAGGCCAAGCTGATGGAGAGTTATGGCGCCACCTGCTGCTACGTGGTGGACTCCGGCGGCGCGCTCAGCATGAACGATGTGCGGGATCGCTTTCGGGCCTTCAAGGACACGCTCAAGCCCGAGACTCAGACCGGCATGCACGCCCACCACAACCTGAGCCTGGGCGTGGCCAACAGCATCGTGGCCGTCGAAGCAGGCTGTGACCGCGTCGACGCCAGCTTGGCCGGCATGGGCGCCGGGGCCGGCAACGCGCCGCTGGAAGTCTTCATCGCCGCCGCCGCCCGCATGGGCTGGAGCCACGGCTGCGACTTGTACAAGCTGATGGACGCGGCCGACGACATCGTGCGGCCGCTGCAGGACCGGCCGGTGCGCGTGGACCGCGAGACGCTGGCACTCGGCTCTGCCGGTGTCTACAGCAGCTTCCTGCGCCACTCGGAAGCCGCCGCCAAGAAGTACGGCCTGAAGGCGGTGGACATCTTGGTCGAGCTGGGCAAACGCCGCATGGTCGGCGGCCAGGAAGACATGATCGTCGACGTGGCGCTGGATCTGCTGAAGGCGCGGGAGCACGACTTGCTCCACGCGCAGCCGACGATGAGCGAAGCCGGCTGAGGGTGATAACTTTTTACTGCGCGGCCGCCATGCGTCGTTGGCCGGGTGCTCGGAATCCTCACGTACCTAAAGTACGTTCCGGTTCCTGTGCCCCTTCGCCCAAGCCTGACAGCCGCTCGCTACAAAAGTTCTCACCCTCAGAACGCCGGACACGACCCAAGGACTTTCGATGATCACCACTTTCCAGATCCGGCTCGAACCTGCCGGCGGTAGCTTTGCCTGCCGGAGCGACCAAACGGTGCTCGACGCTGCGGTAGAAGCCGGCTACTGGCTGCCCCACAGTTGTCGGGGCGGTAGTTGCGGGTCCTGCATGCTGGCTCTCGTTGCGGGCGAGGTGCAGCACAGCGCTGCCGAGCAGGCCACGGCAGTGAGCACGCTGGTTGCTGGCCATTGCCTGACTTGCCAGGCGCAGCCACGCTCGGATCTGGTGCTGGAGGCGCCGGGCATGGCGGCTGAACCTGGGCAACGTGTCGTCAAGGCGGCAGCGCGGGTGATGGCGGTGACTCGGCCGAGTGCCGATGTGGTGATCGTCAAGGTGCAGGTGCCAGCCCAAGCGGGTTGGCAGTTCAAGGCCGGTCAGTACGCCGAGGTGGTACTGCGTGACGGCACCCGGCGCAGTTACTCGATGGCGAATGCGCCGAATGAGCAGGGCGAGATCGAATGGCATGTGCGACGCATCGAGGGCGGGCGCTTTTCACCGCATGCCTACGATGCGTTGAAGGCCAGGGATCTGCTGCGCATCGAAGGCCCGTTCGGTGACTTCACTTTGAAGCCCGGCAGCGCGCCGGTGATCCTGCTGGCCTCGGGCACCGGCTATGCGCCGATTGCCGCGCTGCTGGCCACACATGGCGCTGAGCTGGCCGCGCGCGGTGCCACACTTTATTGGGGTGGGCGGCGGCCAAGCGATCTTTATGCGCTGGACAGTGAAGCCGCGTGGCTGGACCGTTATCCCGGTATCAAGATCGTGCCTGTTTATTCGGAAGGCAATGCCGAGACCGGTGCGCAGGCCTCGGTGCGAAGCGGCTTTGTGCATCAGGCGGTGCTGGACGATCACGCCGATCTGTCTGCCCATCAGGTCTATGCCTGCGGCAACCCTTTGATGATCGATGCCGCTAAGGCCGAGTTCACCGCTCGCGCCGGACTGAAGCCCGACTGCTTTTTCAGCGACGCCTTTGTTTTTCGTGCCTGACGGGCAGGTCGTTGCACGTGACGTGCGCTTGATTCACAACTGAACGAGCGCGGGCCCTGACCCGCGCCGCAACTTCGGGGGGGACTCCCAATGGATTTTTCGATAGCCGCCATCCTCAGCCAGGACGGCCTGACCAACGGTGCGATCTACGCGCTGGTGGCCATGGCGCTGGTGCTGGTGTTTTCCGTCACCCGGGTGATTTTTGTCGCTCAGGGTGAGTTTGTCGCGTTCAGCGCCATCACCATGGCCGCGCTGCAGACGGGCCAGTTCCCGAGCATCGTGTGGTTGCTGATCGGCCTGGGCCTGTGCACCTTTCTGGTCGATGTGGGCGTGGCCTTGTGGACGGCCAAGCGGGGGCGCAGCACCAGTGTGCACAGCATGCTGAGCAGCCTGGCGCTCAACGTCGTCTTGCCGCTGCTGTTGCTGGGGCTGCTCAAGGCGGTCAAGCTGCAGGACGCTGGCTTGCTGGTGCACCTGCTGCTCACCACGGCCCTGGTGTTGCCGATGGGCCCTATGGTCTATCGGCTGGCCTTTCAGCCGGCGGCCGAGGCCTCGGTGCTGGTGTTGCTGATCATCGCGGTCGGCGTGCACTTCGTGCTGATGGGCCTGGGCCTGCTCAGCTTCGGGCCGGAGGGGGTGCGGGCCTTGCCGCTGACCGAAACGCAATGGTCTTGGGGCGAGGTAACGCTGTCGGGCCAGAACCTGCTGGTCATGCTGGCCTCCATCGTTCTGATCGGTGTGCTCTATCTGCTCTTCGGCCACACGTTGACCGGCAAGGCGCTGCGCGCCACCGCCATCAACCGCACCGGTGCGCGGCTGATGGGCATTGCGCCGACCGCCTCGGGGCGGCTGGCCTTTGTGCTGGCCACGCTGATGGCGGTGCTGGCCGGCGTGTTGATCGGGCCGCTGACCACCGTGCAATACGACACCGGCTTCCTGATCGCCTTGAAGGGCTTTGTGGCCGCCATCGTTGGCGGGCTGGCCAGTTATCCGCTGGCCGCGCTGGGTGCTGTGCTGGTCGGTTTGATTGAAAGCTTCGGCTCCTTCTGGGCCAGTGCCTACAAGGAGGTGATCGTGTTCACCTTGATCATCCCGGTGCTGCTGTGGCGCTCGATGAGCAGTTCCCACCTGGAGGAAGAATGATGTTGCCGCGCTGGATTCGCTCGCCTGCTGTGCTGTTTTTTGTCGTCATGGGGCTGCTGCCCCTGCTGCCGGCACCGCCCTTCTGGTACACGATGGGCAACTACATCGGCGTGGCTGCGGTGGCCGTCATCGGCCTCGTGCTGCTGACCGGTGTGGCCGGCATGACGTCCTTCGGCCAAGCCGCCTTCGTGGGCTTGGGCGCTTACGCCACGGCGGTGCTGTGCACGGCGCAGGGCTGGTCGCCCTGGCTCGGCCTGCTGGCCGGGTTGCTGCTCTCCGGTGGCTCTGCGGCGCTGATTGGCGCCATCACCGTGCGTTTGTCGGGACACTTTTTGCCCTTGGCCACGATTGCCTGGGCCTTGTCGCTGTACTACCTGTTCGGCACGGTCGAGCTTCTGGGCAAGTACGACGGCCTGTCCGGCATTCCGCCGATCTCGCTGCTGGGCTTTGAACTGGACACGCCGCGCAGCATGTTCGCCCTGATCTGGCTGGCGGTGCTGCTGTGCGTGGTGCTGACCCGCAATCTGCTGGATTCCCGCGCCGGCCGCACGATACGGGCGCTGCACGGTGGCGCCGTGATGGCCGAGGCGATGGGTGCCAATACCGCACGCTACAAGCTGGCCAGCTTCATTTGCGCCGCCCTGATGGCTTCGGTGGCCGGCTGGCTTTACGCGCATTTGCAGCGCTCGGTCAGCGCCGCGCCCTTCGGGCTCAACGTCGGCATCGAGTACCTGTTCATGGCCGTCATCGGCGGCGTCGCCCATGTCTGGGGAGCCATCATCGGCGCTGGCGTGTTGCTGCTGCTGAAGGCCGTGTTGCAAGACTGGTTGCCGCAGCTGCTGGGCTCGGTCGGCAGCTTCGAGACAGTGGCTTTTGGCGTCATCATCATTTTGGTGCTGCAGCGCAGCAGCCGTGGCCTGTGGCCGGTGCTGCTGCGTCTTTTCAAGCAGGACGGTGTGGGCCAAGAGGACGGCCAAGAGAACGGCAAAAAGAGCGGCGCCCGCGCCCCGGCGGTCGAGCCCGCCGGCTTTGCCGCCATGCCGGTGCGAGCCAAGCCGGCCCGTGGTGAGTGCATTCTGCAGGTGCGGCGTGCGCGCAAGCAGTTCGGTGGGCTGGTGGCCGTCAACGACATGGAGTTTGAACTGCACGCGGGCGAGATCGTCGGGCTGATCGGCCCGAACGGTGCCGGCAAATCGACGATGTTCAACCTGATCACCGGCGTGTTGCCGGTGACCTCGGGTGAAATTTTCTACCAAGGTCAACGCATCGACTCTCGCAACTCGCGCGAGATCGTGCGGCGCGGCGTGGCGCGCACCTTCCAGCATGTGCGGCTGATGCCTGAAATGAGTGTGCTGGAGAACGTCGCCATCGGGGCCTATCTGCGCGGCCGCAGCGGCATGCTCAGCGCGGCCCTGCGCACCAACCGGGATGAAGAAGCCCGGCTGCTCCATCTGGCTGCCGAGCAGCTCAGGCGCGTGGGCATGGGCGAGCTGATGTATCAGGCGGCCGGCAGCTTGGCGCTGGGGCAGCAGCGCATTCTGGAGATCGCTCGCGCCCTGTGCACCGACCCGGCCCTGCTGCTGCTGGATGAGCCCGCCGCTGGCCTGCGGCTGAAGGAAAAGCAAGCGCTGGCCACCTTGCTCAGCCAGTTGCGCGCCGAGGGCATGGCGGTGCTGATCGTCGAGCACGACATGGATTTCGTCATGGGCCTCACCGACCGTCTGGTGGTGATGGAGTTTGGAACACGCATTGCGCAAGGGAAGCCGGCCGAGATCCGCCAGGACCCGGCGGTGCTGCGCGCCTATCTGGGTGGAGTGGAGCTGGCATGAGTGAGCTGATGTTGAGTACCCAGGGGCTGCATGTCAGCTACGGCAAGAGTGCGGCGTTGATCGATGCCAACATCGAACTACGTGCCGGGCAGATCGTCAGCGTGATCGGCCCGAACGGGGCCGGCAAGTCCTCGTTGCTGAACGCGATGATGGGCAATTTGCCGGCCAATGCACGCACGCAGGGCCAGGTTTTGATCGGCCAGGAGGTGGTCAGCGACCTGGCGGTGGAGCGGCGCGTGTTGCGCGGCGTAGCGCTGGTGCCGGAATCGCGCGAGCTGTTCGGCTCGATGAGCATCGAGGACAACCTGGTGCTGGGCAGCTATCTGCGCCGCCGCTTGGGCAAGGCCGACCGGATGGCCCGGATGGACTATGTGTTCGACATGTTCCCGCGTCTGCGTGAGCGGCGCGAGCAGTTGGCAGCCACCTTGTCCGGTGGCGAGCGCCAGATGCTGGTGATCGGCCGGGCGCTGATGAGTCACCCCAAGGTGCTGATGCTGGACGAGCCGTCGCTGGGCCTGGCGCCGATGGTCATGAATGAGGTGTTTCGCGTCATCAGCTCGCTGCGCGATGCGGGCGTGGCCATTTTGCTGGTCGAGCAGAACTCGCGCGCCGCGCTGCAAGTGGCCGATTACGCCTATGTTCTGGAGCTCGGTGAAACTACGCTGCAAGGCACGGCCGCGCAGCTTCGCCAAGACCCTAAGGTGGTCGAGGCCTATCTGGGCCGAGGCGGCGAGGCGGCTTCCGCCCCGACAGCCTCAGTGCCTTCAACGCCCACATAACGGAGCCCATCATGGCTATTTGGCATTCTGATATTTCTCTAGACTCGGTGCGTGAGCGCGATGCAAGTTGCGCCAACGGCCACCTCGGCATCGAACTGCTGGAGCTGGGCGACGACTATCTGCGCGGCCGCATGCCCGTCGACGAGCGCACCCGGCAGCCGGCCGGTGTGCTGCATGGCGGTATCTCGGTGGCGTTTGCCGAGACGCTGGCGTCCTGGGGTGCATCTTTTGTTGCCGACCCAACCCTTTACCACTGCGTCGGTCTTGAGATCAACGCCAACCATGTCGGCTCGGTCGCTTCCGGCTGGGTCATCGGCACCGCCAGGCCCCTGCACCTGGGGCGGACCACGCAGGTCTGGGACGTGCGCATCACCACCGAGGCCGGCAAGCTGGTCTGCATCTCGCGCGTCACCGTGGCCGTGCTAAGCACCCCGAACCGGTATTGACTTGGTCTGCCCGCCGGTTCTGCCGGGGCGGGTGGAACATCAATGCTTGGCCGTCAACCCGTCAACCCGTCAACCCGTCAGCAGCTCGCTGCCGCTGTCGTCCTTCAGCGCCACGCCGCTGAGGCGGCGGCGCAGGGATTCGTGCAGCAGCCAGGCGATGCGCTGTGCAGCCTGCGCATAGGGCAGTCCGGCCGGGCGGATATTGCTGACGCAGTTGCGCATTGCGTCGGTGAGGCCGATGGCCGGCGCGTGGGTCAGGTAGGCACCGAGGCTGTCCGGTGAGCTCAGCCCCGGCCGCTCGCCCAGCAGGATCAGCACGACGCGGGTTTGCAGCAGTGCGCCGACCTCGTCCGCCAACGCCACCCGGGCCTGTTCGGCAATCACCAGCGGTGCCAAGGTCAGGG
>CANFYD010000203.1 GCA_947450745.1 Burkholderiales bacterium | reverse complement strand
CTCGAAGGCGTCATTGACGACCACGACGCGCTCCAACTTATGCTTGTGCATCAGCGCCTTGGCTTCCTCCAGCGAAGCGCCTTCCTTGACGGTGATCAGCTTGACGGCGGGCGTCATCATCTCGCGCACCGGCAGATCCATGCGGGTTTCGAAGCGCAGATCGCGGCCGGTGACGATGCCGACCACCAACTTGCCCTCCAGCACCGGGAAGCCCGACACGCCGTGCAGGCGGGACATCTCGACCACTTCGCGCACGGTGGCGTCCGGCGTGGTGGTGAACGGGTCGAGCACGATGCCCGACTCGTAGCGCTTGACGCGGGCGACTTCAATCGCCTGCGCTTGCGCAGAAAGGTTTTTGTGAACGATGCCGATACCGCCTTCCTGAGCGATAGCAATCGCCAGGCGGGCCTCCGTCACTGTGTCCATGGCGGCGGACACCAGGGGCAGATTCAGACGGATGTTGCGGGAAAGTCGGGTAGCAAGACTGGTGTCGCGAGGCAACACCTGGGAGAACGCTGGCACCAGCAAGACGTCATCAAAGGTGAGCGCTTTTCCGAGTAGGCGCATAAGGGGAAGCTCCAAACGCAAAGCGGCATTATACGGAGGCCGGCGAGCAGGCCCGGCAGACCGGCCTCCGCAAGCCGACGTCGTGTCGTGTCAAGCGCGGGCAAAGGCAGGCCAAAGCCCTCGCTACACTCGAATCATGTCCTGCTCAAAACGCCCTTCCACTCTGCGCCTTCAAGCCGGCCTTGGCCTGCTGATTTTGTGCCTGTGCAGCCCTGCACTGGCGCAATGGGCATGGCGCGATGCCAGCGGAAAAATGCAGTTCAGCGACTTGCCGCCGCCGCGCGAAACGCCGGAGCGCGACATCCTGAAGCGCCCGCCAAATCAGCAGCAGCAGCAACAACAGCAGCGCCAAGCCGTCGTCGTGTCGCCCTACCTGAGCCCAGCCAGTGCGGCTGCGGCGGCGGCCAGTGCTGCCAGCGCCAGCGCCGACGCACTCGCCAAGGCCGAATCAGCCAGGCAAGACGCCAAGCAACAGCAACTGAAGCAGCGCCAAGAGCAAGACGCACTGACCAAACAACAGCAGCTTCAGCAAGACCAAGCCCGCAAGCTGGCCGAGCAGCGCCGCGACAACTGCAGCCGTGCCCAAGACAATTTGCGCCTGCTGCAAGCCCGCACCAAACTGCTGCGGACCAACGAGCGCGGTGAATCGATGTTGTTGGACGAGACGCAGCGCGAGGCGGAGTTGCAGCGCACCCGCAGCGTGATCAGCAGCGATTGCGGCTGAACCCATAAGGACTTACGCAAAATTGTTCCAGCTAGGCATGACGCCGAAGACAGTACGCCTGTACGGCAAGGCGGAAGAACGACACTGGAGCGGTTTTGCGTAAGTCCTACACAAGCTGGCTGGTCTTGCCTGTTTGTGGGCGATGCCGCGACACAATGCGCTCGCCCCGGTTGCGGTAGCGCAGCCGCCGCGCTTCTTTGGGGTCCACCGTCAGCGGGCGGTAGATTTCGATACGGTCACGGTCACGCAATACGCTGCTCAACGGCTGCAAGCGGCCCCAGATGCCCAACTTGAGCGTCGCCAATGACCCCGAAGGCCCTAATTGATCGGCAAACTCGGGGCAACTGAGCAACACCTGTTCGACCGTGCTGCCGGCGCTGACGTTCAAGCTCAAATGATGAACCGAACCCTGTTGCGGACTCCAGACCAACTCGATCGCGATCAGCAAAGCGGCAGCGCCAGCCTCATCAACGGGGGCCATAAACCGCCTCGGCGCGCTGCACAAAGCTGTCGACAAAGGTGTTGGCAATGCGGTCGAACACCGGGCTGACCACCGCTTCCAGCGTGCGGCTCGAAAAAGCGTAACGCAAGTCGAACTCGATCTTGCAGGCGGCTTGTTCCTCGCCGCCGGGCTTGGCCAGCGGCAGAAAGTTCCAGACCCCATCGAGCAACGAAAACGGCCCGTCCACCAACTGCATGCCGACGCGGCGGTTCAGCTCGTGGGTGTTGCGAGTGGTGAAGGCGTGGCGCACACCCGCGTAGGCAAGGCTAAGGCAGGCGGTCACGCCCCCCTCGTGCTCATCCAGCACGGAGGCCTTTTCACACCAGGGCAGGAACTCGGGATAGCGGTTGACGGCCGTCACCAACTCGTACATCTCACGAGGCGAGTACCACAACAGAACGGATTTCTTGACATGCTTCATACAATGGCAGGATTGTATTGGTGCGCAGACCTGCCCCACCTGACCCACAGAATTGAGCCCTATGGCAACCTCCACCTCAGCGTATCCGTTCCCGTCCAAGCCCAAGGCCGTCGCGCCGTCCAGCCCCGTGGCTGAAAACCGCCGCGCCCGCTACGACTACTACATCGAAGAAAAATTCGAAGCCGGCATCGTGCTGGAAGGCTGGGAGGTCAAGGCCATCCGGGCCGGCCAAGTGCAATTGACCGATGGCTACGTGATGATCAAGGGAGGCGAGCTGTATTTGATCGGCTGCCGCATCAACCCGCTCCGTACCACCTCCACGCATGTGAGTCCGCTGGCCGATCGCACCAAAAAACTGCTGATGAAGAAGGACGAGATCCGGCGCCTGATCGGCAAGATCGAGCAAAAGGGCTTCACCCTCGTCCCTCTGAACCTGCACTTCACCGGCAGCAACGTGAAGGCCGACATCGCCCTGGCCAAGGGCAAGGCCGAGCACGACAAACGCGACACCGAGAAGAAACGCGACTGGGAGCGCGAGAAGGGGCAGCTGATGCGCCACGCATCGAACGCAAAGAGTTGACAGAGCGAGCGCTCGTCGTGCCCTCTGCCCGGCTCAGCTTGATGCAAAAACTGCGAGCGCTTGCTCCAAGTCGGCTTGCAGGTCGGCCAGCGCTTCCAAGCCGATGGCAAAGCGCACGATGACGCCACCGGCATAGGGCAGGCCCAACGCGCGGCTGTGACTCATGTCGTAGGGCACGGCCAAGCTCATCGGGCCGGCCCAGGAGTAGCCGATACCGAACAGCGCCAGCGCATCGACAAAGGCATCGACTTGGCGCGCGCTGTACTCGGGCTTGAACACGGCCGAAAACAGGCAGGCCGCACCGGCGCTGCTGCTCTCTAACCAGAACTGATGGCCGGGTGAGCCGGGCAGCGCCGGATGCAGCAGCTGCGCCACCTCGGGCCGCGTTTGCAGCCAAGTCGCCAGCGCCCGGGTGGTGGCGTCCTGCGCCCGGTAGCGCAACTCCAGCGTGGGCAGGCCGCGCAGCACCAGCTCCACATCGTTCTGGCCCAGGCCGTAGCCCAGATGTTCATGGGTGTGGTTGAGCCGCTCGTGCAGTGCCAAGTCGCGCGTGCACACCGCCCCCATCAAGATGTCGGCACCTCCGGATGCGTACTTGGTCAGCGCTTGCATCGAGATGTCCACACCAAAGCCAGGTTCGCTCCCTGGTCCGCTGCCCGGCAGCAAATCGAACGGCTGGAAGGCGACGCCAGAGCCCCAGGTGTTGTCCAGCGCGGTGATCACGCCGTGCGCCTTGCAGACCCGCAACAGGCCCAACAGGTCGGGGAATTCCAGCGTGATCGAGCCGGCCGCTTCGAGCCAGACCAATTTCGTCTTCGGCGTCAGCAAGGCAGCCAAACCAGCCGCGTCGAGCGGGTTGTAAAAGCGATGCGTGATGCCGAACTGCGGCAAAAAGGACTCGCTCAAATAACGGTTCTGCCCGTAGACGTTGTCGGGCACCAGCACCTCATCACCGGGCCGCAGCAGGCCCAAGCTGACCAAGGTGACCGCCGACAAACCGCTGGGCGTCAGCAAGCAGTGATTGGCCCCCTCCAGCGTGGCCAGACGAGCCGCCAGGGTGTAGCTGGTCGGCGTGCCGTGCAGGCCGTAGCGGTAGCTGAGGCCATCGCGCGGGCGCAGTTTGTGCAGGTCGGCCGTGTTCTTGAACAACACCGTCGAGGCCTTGAACACACCGACCGGAAACGCATCCCAGCCCTCGGGCGCGCGGTAGGCATGGTGAATCTGCTCGGTGCTGATGGCTCGTTTGCTCACGGAATGTCCTGTCGTGAAATGAAGAAAGCGGGCCTCAGCCCGCAGAAATTCAAGAAGTCATCGTAGGGCGGGTCGAGACCCGCGAAGGATCTTGCAACCAATGCACCTGTTGGTACGACCCGACGCGGGTCATGACCCGCACTACCCGGCCTCGACAGGCCAAGGCAGCTAGGAGTCTGCGCGGCAGAAGGATCGGCGGCTGCAAGGCGGCCGCAGCGGTCCATTTTTCACCGTATTTTCGCCCCATAGCAGAGCTATGAAGCTTCAAATCCGGCAAAAACTGTCCTCGCTGGGGCCACCTTTCGCTATCGCCGCCTTCTGCCGCGCAGACTCCTAGACGGGCATCCCGATCAAGTCATGCCCTTCGGTCGCGACGATGCGGGCGCGGGTGAATTCGCCGACTTTGAGCGTCTTGCTGGCCTTTTCGGGCGGCAGCAGGCGCACGGTGCCGTCGATCTCGGGGGCGTCGGCGTAGCTGCGGCCGACACCGCCCTTGCGGCCCAGGGCCGGTGCTTTGTCGATCAAGACCTGCATGGTGGAACCGACGCGCGAATGCAGCTTGGCGATCGACACGCTCTCGGCGATCTGCATGAAGCGCGCACGGCGCTCCTCGCGCACTTCCTTGGGCAAGGCACCCGGCAAGTCATTGGCCGTCGCGCCCTGCACCGGCGAGTAAGCAAAGCAGCCGGCACGGTCGATGCGGGCTTCGGTCATGAAGTCGAGCAGGTACTGGAACTCGGCCTCGGTTTCGCCCGGAAAGCCGGCGATGAAGGTCGAGCGGATCACGATGTCGGGGCAGGTTTCGCGCCAGCGCAGGATGCGCTCCATGTTCTTTTCGCCATTGGCCGGGCGCTTCATGCGCTTCAGGATGTCCGGGTGGGCGTGCTGCAGCGGCACGTCCAGATACGGCAGGATCAGCCCTTCGGCCATCAGCGGCAGCACCTCGTCCACATGCGGATACGGGTAGACATAATGCAGGCGAACCCAGGCGCCATGGGCCTTCGCCAGCTCGCCTAAAGCTGCCACCAAGTCGAACATGCGCGTCTTGATCGGCTTGCCGTCCCAGAAGCCGGTGCGGTATTTGACGTCCACACCGTAGGCGCTGGTGTCCTGGCTGATGACCAGCAATTCCTTCACGCCGGACTCGAACAGCGCGCGCGCCTCGTTCAAGACATCGCCGATCGGGCGCGACACCAAATCGCCGCGCATGCTGGGGATGATGCAGAACGAGCAGCGGTGGTTGCAGCCTTCGCTGATCTTCAAATAAGCGTAGTGCCGGGGCGTCAGCTTGACACCGTAGGACGGCACCAGATCGACAAACGGGTCATGCGGCTTGGGCACATGCAGGTGGACGGCGTCCATCACCTCTTGCGTGGCGTGAGGGCCGGTGACGGCCAGCACGCTGGGGTGCATCTCGCGCACCAGATTGCTGCCGCCGCTGCTGCCGGCCTTGGCACCGAGGCAGCCAGTGACGATGACCCGGCCGTTTTCGGCCAGCGCTTCGCCGATGGTGTCCAGGCTTTCCTTGACCGCGTCGTCAATGAAACCGCAGGTGTTGACGATGACCAGATCGGCACCGGCGAAGGTCTTCGAGGTTTCGTAGCCCTCCGCGCGCAGCTGCGTCAGAATCAGTTCGGAGTCGGTCAAGGCCTTGGGGCAGCCCAAAGACACAAAACCGATTTTGGGGATGACGCTGCGCGCTACCGGGGCCACAGGGGCCGCCGAGCTGGATAAAGTAATTTCGTTCATCCCTCGATTTTGACTCATCTGAAAGCAGACAGGCATCTGGCTGCGCGCGCCCGGCCCCAAGCAACCCTGCGCAAAACGCAAAGTCGTGGCAAAAATCGCGCTATTTCTTCGGCGGAAAGCCCGGAATTCCGGGCATGCCGGGGAACAACGCCCCGGCTTGCAGCATCTGCTCTTGCATCTGCGTGAAGAGGTTTTTGGACTGCTCGACATAGCCGCCCATCAAACCAGGAATGCCCGGCGCCTGCCCGCCGAGGAACTGCGTCCACAGCTCCGGGCTGAAGGCCAGGCCCTTGCTCTGCTCGGTGAACTTGGTCTGCAGCGCGCCAAAGGTCTGCACGTTTTTCTCCAGATAGTCGCCCATCACACCCTGCATCGAGTGGCCGTAAAAGCGAATGATCTGCTCCAGCGAGGTGATGCTGAACATCGGCACGCCGCCGGTTTCTTCTTCCAGAATGATTTGCAACAAGATGCTGCGGGTCAGGTCTTCGGCGGTCTTGGCGTCACGCACCTCGAAAGCCTGGCCGGCCAGCACCATTTTCTTGACGTCGGCCAGCGTGATGTAGCTGCTGGTCTGGGTGTCGTAAAGCCGCCGGTTTGGATATTTCTTCAACACACGAACGTTGGCCGGCTGCTCAGCACCCGCCTCATCTGCACTTGCTGCCTTGCCTCTGGGGGCAGTCGCCATGAAAAACTCCTGGTCGTCAATAGGTAAGCCAACTGCTCGCTCGATCACTGTCGGTCTGCCAATTTCACCCTGCACCACATTATTGTGCAGGTGCAGCAATATTTTAGAAGTCGGGCTGCCGGCGGCTGACGGTGATTACCCCGAAGGCAGAAAAAAGAGCCGTGACCCGCTGACTGCTCAGCGGCTCACGGCTCACGGCTCATGGCTCACGGCTTGGTCGGCCTGGCCTAGCCTGGCCACGGTCACCAGATACGGATGCGCTGCTCGCTGGCCTTGAACATTTCGTCGCCCGGCTGGGTGCCAAAAGCCTCGTGGAAACCGTCGTGGTTGACGGCCGCCCCATTGGCGCGGAACTTCGGTGGCGAGTGCGGGTCGGTGGTCAGCAACTGCATG
>CANFYD010000202.1 GCA_947450745.1 Burkholderiales bacterium | reverse complement strand
GCCCGGCCAAGCGGTGTTCCAGGGCACGCCGCAGCTGATGCACTACAACCCGCTGGGCAGCGTGCATGGCGGCTGGTTCGCCACCCTGCTCGATTCAGCGCTGGGCTGCGCCATTCACACGACGATGGCGGCCGGCTACGGCTACACCACCGCCGAGCTGAGCGTCAACATCGTGCGTGCCGCCACTGCCCGCACCGGCCCGCTGCGCGCCACCGGCCGGGTCATCCACAGCGGCCGCCAACTGGCCACCGCCGAAGCCCGCATCGAGGGCCCCGACGGCAAGCTGTATGCCCATGGCACGACGACCTGCCTGGTGTTTGAGGTCAAACGGCCATAGATCTGCGTCAGCCGCGCAGCAGCTCCGTCAGCGCCTTGGCGTCCAGCACGGTCGCTTCGTCCTGGCCTTCCAGGATGCCGTCGGCCAAGCCGCGTTTTTCGCGGTGCAGGTCGATGATGCGTTCCTCCACCGAGCCGGCGGTCACCAGGCGGTAGACGGTAACCGGGCGCTTTTGGCCCATGCGGTGGGCGCGGCCGGTGGCTTGGTCTTCGGCGGCCGGGTTCCACCAGGGGTCGACGATCAGCACATAGTCGGCCATGGTCAGATTCAGGCCAAAGCCGCCGGCCTTCAGGCTGATCAAAAACACCTCGCCCTCGCCGCGCTGGAAGGCGGCCACGCGTCTGGTGCGCTCCGCCGCCGGCGTGCTGCCGTCCAGGTATTGGTACTTGACGCCCATCGCGTCGAGGCGCTCGGCCAGCAGTTTGAGGAAGTCGGTGAACTGGCTGAACACCAGCGCCTTGTGCGAGCCATCGACCAGCTCGCGCACGATGCGCTCGAACTCGCCCAGCTTGGAGCCCACCAGCCCCAGCTCCGGCGACACCAGACGCGGGTCACAGGCAGCGCGGCGCAAGCGCATCAGCTCGGCCAACACCTGCATCGGCGCGGCTTGACCGCCTTGGCCGGCAGCGGCCACGGCCTCCTGGGCACTGCGCCGCAGCGCTTCCAGAAAGTTGCGTTCCTCGCTGCTGGGCTGCACCAAATGGACGATTTCGGTGCGCGGCGGCAGGTCTTGCAACACCTGGGATTTGGTCCGCCGCAGCAAAAACGGCGAGACCAGCCGGCGCAAGCGCTGGCGCGCCACCGCGTCTTGGTGGCGTTCGATCGGGTTGGAAAAGCGCTCGGCAAACTGCGTCGCATTGCCCAGCAAGCCGGGGTTGATCAAATTCATGATGGACCAGAGGTCGGACAGGCGGTTTTCCACCGGTGTGCCCGACAGCGCCAGCCGGAAGTCGGCCTTGAACTCGGCCACCGAGCGGGCCCGCTTGGTGGCGGCATTCTTCAGCGCCTGCGCCTCGTCCATCACCAGCGTGGCCCATTGCTTGTCGGCAAACAGTTCGGCGTCGATCTGCGCCAGCGCATACGACACCACCAGCACATCGCCCGGCCCGGCCTGCGCGATCAGGGCGGCGCGGTCTGCACCTTCGCCGTAGATCTTGCATTGCAGGCCCGGCGCAAAGGTCTCGGTTTCGGCCAACCAGTTGCCGCAAACGGAGGTCGGCGCCAGCACCAGCGCCGGGCCCAGCTCGGCCCGCGTGATCAGCAGCGCCAGCGTCTGCACCGTTTTGCCCAAGCCCATGTCGTCGGCCAAGCAAGCGCCCAGACCAGCCTGCGCCAGCCGCGTCATCCAGCAAAAACCCTCCAGCTGATAGCTGCGCAGCTCGGCCCGCAAGCCGGCCGGCAACTGCGGCTGCAGCGCCGAGGCGCTGGCCAGCGCGTCCATCCGGCTGTGCCATTGCTTGTCGCCACCGACCTGCATGTCGGCCAGCGTTTCATCCAGCCAGGAGGCGGCGGCCTGTGGCAGTTGCAATTGATCCTTCTTGGCTTGGCCGAGCGCATCGAGGTCGCGCAATTGCTGACGCAACTGCTCGCTCAGCGCCAAGTATTCGCCCTCGCCCAGGCGCACAAAGCGGCTGCGCGAGGCCCGCGTCAGCGCCATCAGCTCTTGCAGGCCGAGCACGCGCTGCTCGTCCAGTTGCGCCTCGCCGTTCAGCGCCAGCCAGTCGCGGCCGCTGCTGACCTGCACGGTCAGCGCCGTGCTGTCGACCGGCGTGACGCGCAGCGGCTTGCCCTTGGGCCAATCGAGCGAGGCGATGCCGGGCAGGCCGGGCAGCACCTCGACCGCGCGCAGCGCTTGCTCCGCGTCGGCCAGCAGCCACGGCGACTCCGGCCCCAGCTCCGGGTCGAGGAAGGGCAGCGCCTCCAGCACCGCCTGGCGGGCCAGATTTTCGGCCTGCAGGTCGCGCTCGGTCGCCAAGCTGACGCCTTCATGCATGCACATCAGCCGCGCCCGGCCCTGACCCGGCGTCACGCCCGGGCCGTAACTGCCGAACGGTTGCGCCACCAGTTGCAGCTGCAAACCATCGCCGAGCGGGCGCAACTGGGCGCGCAAGCGGCTGTCGCCCGCCACCAGCTGGCCGGCGTCGGCGTCGCTGTGCAGCTGGAACAAGCCGCTCAGCACTTGCAGCGCGGCCCCCAGTTCGGCGTTGGCCGAGGCCGGCACCGTCCAGCCCTGCGCCACCAGTTCGGCGACCCGGCGCTGCGCGGCGGTGATGCGGATCAGCCGCGCATGTTGCGGGCCATCGCGCAGCACGCGCAGCGCGTCACGCTTGGCAATTTCGGTGTCATGGCTGCTGCCAAAGCCGCTGAACATGCGCGGCGGCTCGACGTTGACCAATTGCGGATGGATGCGGAACTCGAACTGCTCCGCGCCGTTGTCGGCACGCTTGCGGCGCAGCACCTCCAGCTCCGGCTGCGCCTCCACCAACTCCACCCAGTGGCCGGGCGCATCGGCAAACATCACCGCCGGGTGGCCGATCAGTGCAACGGCGGCTTGCGTGATGTCGAGCTGATAACTGTTGGCACCGCCGTAAATGCTGCGCTCGATGTGGCGCAGCACGGCGTTGTCGCGCGCGCTGGCCGCGCCGTTCTTCTTCAACTTGGCCAGCGTCACCGGCTTCAGCTTGGCCACGCCGCGCGCGCTGACGACACGCTCCAGCGGCTCCACGTCTTGCACCCGGCCGTGGCTGTCCAGCGTCAGTTGCCAGGCCAGCTCGGTGTTGCTGCCGGCCGCTGCCTTGCTGGCTTTTTCATCGCCCAGCGAGGTGATGGCGGCCAGCGCGTCGCGCCAGGGCTCACGCGGCGCGCCGAGGTAATTGGCCGGCGCGGGCCGCGCGCCCAAGTCCAGCGTCAACGGGCCCAGCTCCAGCCGCTGCGCCGCCGCCAGCACCCAGGCCGCCAGCCACAGCTGCTGTGTCTGTTGCAAGCGCAGCAGCAGGCTTTGCACCGACTCAGTAGTCCAGCCGGGCGCCTCCTTGCCGGCCCAGGCGGCCAGCAACAGCCGGTCGCTGGCATGACCCAGGCTGTGCTCGCGCGACTCCAGCGCCGGGTGATGCGCCAGCGTCGATTCGTCCAAGCTGTCCTCGCCCAGCCGGGTGCCGATCACATGGGCCCAACGGCCCCACCAGTCATGCGGCGACGGCGTGCGTGAACCCGACTCGGCGATGCAGAACTTGCGCGCCGCCGTCCACGCGGCCGGGTCGGGCTGGGCCAGCAGGCTCAGCACGTAAATGCGCGCCAAGTCCACCGGCATCGCGTCGCGGCGGGCCCCGGTGAGCTTGCGGATGTCCTTGATGGCCTGCTCGAACAGGCCCACTGCGTCCTGCCATTGGCCGCCAGCGGCCAGCTCGGCCGCCGCAAACAGCGGCAGCGACACCCCACTCAAGCCGTCCAGCAACGTGCGCATGCCGGCAAAGTCCAGCGCCAGCAGGCGGCCTTGGGCCAGCTGCATGCGCAGCGACGGTGACATATTGCTGGGCTCGGTCTTGAAGCGCTCTTGCAACCATTGGCGCAGCAGCACCGCGCGGGGGTCGCCGGCGTGCAGCATGTCGAGTGCCCGGCCGAGCAGTTTGCTGCGCAGCGGGCCATCGACGGCAGCCAGCGCTTGCGGCATCCACGGATCGATGAGCGCCTGGCGCATCAGCATCGGGTCGCCCATTTCGGCCAGCAAGCCATCCATATGCAGCTCGAATTCAGCCAGCTTGACACCCGAGTGCAAGAACAGGCGCAGCAGCGTGATCGCCTCTTCGTTGTTGCGCACACTGATCCAGCTGATGACCCGGTAAGCATCACCGGTCGCGCCGGCAAACATCCAGGCCAGCAAGCGCCAGTAGGTCTTGGCCACCGGCTTCAGCAGCAGCGCTTGCAAGCGCTCGGCGTTGCTTTTCAAGTCGACCACATAGCCGCGCGTCGGCACGAGATCGATCAGGCCCTGCTGATGCAGGCTCTGGATACACGCCGAGACCAGCGCCGGCGAAAACACCCGGCCCGAACCCTGGCGCATGAAGCCCGCCACTTCCATCCACTGGCTCAGGCCGACCGCACCGCGTGTGCAGCCCGCCAACAGCAGCGCGTCGAAGACGGTTTGCTCGTCGGCACCGCTCGGGCGGTCCGCGTCCTCGACGATCTTCTTGGGCCTACCGGCCTGCTTGACCGGCCAGGCCGCGCGCGCCGCCTCCTGTTGCTCGCGCGCTTGCGCCAACAATTGATCTATCGTCAGCGCGGGCTTGCCCGACACGGTAGTGAACTTGAGAGCTGAATCGACGGGGAGAGGTTTTGTGGCCATGTGGAGCTGCGCGGTTGAGGGCGAAGTATGCCGCGACCGTCCAGGAGCTTCATAGGTTGACGCTTTTGTAGCGAGCGGTCGTCAGGCTAGGCGGACGGAGCGCAGGGACCGGAACGTACTTTAGGTACGTGAGGATCACGAGCATCCGGCCAACGACGCATGGCGGCCGCGCAGTAAAAAGCATTCACGCTGTTAGAACGGCAAGAGCTTGAAGTTGAACAGGCGCTCTAACAACCAAACGAAAGCCAGCGCCGCGATCAGCAGCGAACCGCCGACGAAGATCAAGCGCTGATACAGCCAGCTGCGCCGGAGGCTGAAGGCCAGCGGCAGGAACACCGCCACGATGGCCAACTGCCCCAGCTCCACGCCGAGGTTGAAGCCGACCAGCGCCAGCAGCAACGCGCCCTGCGGCAGGCCCAGATCGGCCAACACGCTGGCAAAGCCGAAGCCATGGATCAGCCCGAAACCGAATGCCACCCACCAGCGTCGGCCGTGGAACACCGGCCGGACGTTGTTCAAGGCGGCCAACACCACCGAGGCAGCAATCGAGGCCTCGACCCAGCGCGACGGCAGCGCCACCCAGCCCAGCGTCGCCAGCGACAGCGTGATCGAGTGCGCCAGGGTGAAGGCGGTGACGACCTTGGCCACCTCGATCACCGAGCCCTTGAAACTGGCCGAGACCTGCCAGCCCGGGGCCCGCCAGACCAGCACGGCAGGCAGCAGCAGCGACAGCAGGAACAGGATGTGGTCGTAGCCGATCCAGATATGCCAGACGCCGTCGCGGATGTAGGCCGACAACTGGCGGCTCCAGCTGAGGTCTTCCAGCACGAACTCTTGCGTGCGCGCGGCCGGCCCGAAGATGGCGGTGCGCGTTTGCCCACCGGCCTGCAAATTGAGCAGGCCCCGGTGCTGCGGGTCGAGGTCGGCAAACAGCTGATAAGTGATGCTCAAACGGGCCGGCGGCTTGCTCTTGCTTGTGGCCTGCGGGCAAGCCAAGTGCAAGCGCAACACGCTGTAGGCACCGTCGCTGTGGTCGTCGACCAATTGCTCGGGCACCGAGATGACGCAGGCCTCGCCGTCGCTCGCAACGGCCAGCCGCGCCAGCGCATAGGCAGCGATTTCGTCATGCTTGGCGCGGGTTTCGCCCCAGGTGATGCGGCCATCGCCGTCGCCGTCCAGGCCGAGGGCAAAGTCGAGGTCGCGCAGGGCAATGTCCCACTGCCCGCTGACGAACTGCCCGCCTTCCGCCTGTTCATTGACGTTCAAGCGCAGATAGCTGTCGGACGGCTTGTGCGCGTGTGCCAAACCTTGCCCCAACAGGCCGATCAGCAAGGCCAGCCAGCCAAACCAACGCCGCGCGGCGCTCATTTCGAGCCTTTCGGTTGAGCGAGTGGAGCAATCTGAGCGGCCAGCGCCTGCAAGGCTTGGCTTTCCACGCCGGAACTGGCCATCCAGGCCAACACCGGTGCGGCCGCCGCCGGCTGTTTGGCCGCCAGCGCCGCCTCCAGCAAGATGCGCGCATCGGCCGGCTCGCGCTGCAACTGGTAGTTCTGGCTGGCCAGTTGCACCGCCCGGGGCGCTTGGCCCAGCAGCGCCAAGGCAAAGCGGGCTTCCTCCTTCTGGTGCAGGCTGTCGCCGCGCAGGCGAGCCGCGTCAAAACGGGCGGTCAGCTCATCTTGCCAAGCGCTCAAATTTGGGCTGTTGAGTGCCTTGGCCGCCAGCGCCAGCCGCAACAACAGCAGGTCAGAGCGCGATTTGTCCTTCAGCAACACCAGCACCTCGGCCGGGCGCTGTTGGTCGAGCAAAAAGTCGGCGTAGGCCGCTTGCAAATAGCCGTCGCTGATGCCCAGCGCCAGCGCGCTGCGAAAAGCCGCCTCGGCCGGCACCGGCCGACCCAGCCGCTCCTCGGTCTCGGCCAAGCGGGTCAACGCCCACAAGCGCTCGTGCGGCCCGGCTTGCGGGAACTTGGCCAAGCTAGTCCGCAGCGCCGCCGCCGCCGCTGTGGCATGGCCGGTCACCGCATCGACCTGCGCCCGGCAAGCAATCGCAATCAACGGGGTGGCCAGCGCCGCCATTTGCGCGCAGGCATTGCGCACCCCGGCGTAGTCGGCCCTCACCATGCGGATCGCCGCGTCCCAAGCCCAGGCTTCGCCTTGCGACGGATCGGCTTTGACGATGGCGTCGAGGTCGGCCAG
>CANFYD010000201.1 GCA_947450745.1 Burkholderiales bacterium | reverse complement strand
GGGCTTGAAGCAGTTTCTTGTCGATGCGACGGAAGAGCTGGTGGCGACCGTGCGCGCCGCCGCTCGGGCCAATGTGCAGCGCTTGGCCGCGCGGGCCGGGCCGCCGCTGGTGCCCACGCCGAAAAACAATGCGGACGTGATCCTGGCACCGGGGGCCGGCCGCGCGATGACGCAAACGACCGAGCGGGTGGTGGCCATCGGCACCTCCACCGGCGGCACGCAGGCGCTGGAGGCGGTGTTGACCGCGCTGCCCCGGGTCTCGCCCGGCATCGTCATCGTGCAACACATGCCGGAGAAGTTCACGGCCGCGTTTGCGAGCCGGCTCAACGGCCTGTGCCGCATCGAGGTGAAAGAGGCCGAGCACAACGACCGCGTCGTGCCCGGCCGTGCGCTGATTGCGCCCGGCGGCCGCCACATGGTGGTCAAGCGCAGCGGTGCGCAGTATTTTGTCGAGGTGCTGGACGGGCCGCTGGTGAACCGGCACCGGCCCTCGGTCGATGTGCTGTTCCGCTCGGTGGCCAAATGCGCCGGAGCGAATGCGCTGGGCATCATCATGACCGGCATGGGCGACGACGGCGCCTCCGGGTTGATGGAGATGCGCACCGCCGGTGCCCGCACGCTGGCTCAGGACGAGCAGAGTTGCGTGGTCTTCGGCATGCCCAAAGAAGCCATCAAGCGCGGCGCGGTCGAGCGCAGCGTGCCCCTGCTGTTGATCAGCCGCGAGATCCTGGCGGCGGGCATGAGCGCGGCTTGAGGCGAGGCTTTGGTCCGCTGTAGGGCGGGTCGCGACCCGCGTGCGGCCGACTGTGGCACTCATGTTGGGCTCGGCCGATCGGTGCTTCCGTGCTGCCGTCGGAATCGCTCGCGGGTCGCGACCCGCCCTACCTGGTTCGGTAGGGCGTCACCGATGTGGGCGGTCGCTCAACCGGCTGCGATGCGCTTGGCCAGGTGGGCCAGCGCTTCTTCGACCTGGTCGACCAGCACCAGGCAGAGGTCGCCCGGTTGCAGTCGAGCCAGTGCGGCGTCGATGGCGATGAACTCGCCGCGGATTTCCTCGATGTAGCTCGTGCGGGCAGCACCTTGCAGCCCCAAGCGCAGCAGGTCCAGCACTTCGCCGTCTTCACGGCCGCGTTGGCAAGCGTCCTGGAACAGGATCACCTCGTCGAAAGCAGCGCCCAGAATGACGGTCTGTTCGGTGATGTCTTCGTCCCGGCGGTCGCCGGCGCCGCTGATGACGACCGAGCGTGTCTTGGCCGGCAGCGCTTCCACGGCGGCCACCAGCGCGCGCATCGCGTCCGGGTTGTGGCCGTAGTCGGCAATCACCGTCGCGCCGCGATAGTCCATCACGTTGAAGCGGCCGGGCGCGTTGTCGGCGTCGTTGGCAAAGCTGGCCAAGCCACGGCGCACGGTGTCCCAGTCCAGGCCTATGCCCCAAGCGGCGGCCACCGAGGCCATCGCGTTTTCGACCTGAAAACCGATCGCACCGTTGCGGGTGATCGGCACGTCGCGCAGCGGAATCGATTCGCGCCAACTGCCTTGCGCGGCCACCAGCAGGTCGCCGTCGATGTAGACGCAGCGCTTGCCCTGCGCCCGGTGCGTGGCCATCAGCGGGTGGTGGCGGTCGGCCGCAAAGTAGATGACTTGGCCGGGGCAGGTGGCCGCCATATTGGCGACGATGGGGTCAGCGGCGTTCAGCACTGCGTAACCGTTCGGTGCCACGTTCTGCACGATCACCCGTTTGACCAGGGCCAGCTCTTCCACCGTGTTGAGAAAGTTCATGCCCAGATGGTCGCCGGCCCCCAGGTTGGTGACCACCGCCACTTGGCAGCGATCGAAGCCCAAGCCTTCGCGCAGGACGCCGCCGCGTGCGGTTTCAAACACTGCCGCTTCCACGTCCGGGTGCATCAGCACATTGCGGGCGCTTTTCGGGCCTGAGCAATCGCCGCTGTCGGTCTGGCGGCCGTCGATGTAGACGCCGTCGGTGTTGGTCATGCCGACCTTCAGTCCGCAAGTGGCGAACAGATGGGCGATCAGCCGCGTCGTCGTGGTCTTGCCGTTGGTGCCGGTGACGGCGACGACCGGGATGCGGCCGTCTTCTTGCTTGTGCGGCTTGTGCCCGTACAGGTGGGCAATGATGGCCTCGCCGACGTTGCGGCCCTTGCCGTAACTGGGGCTCAGGTGCATGCGCAGGCCGGGCGCGGCGTTGACCTCGACGATGCCGCCGCCTTGCTCTTCCAGCGGCCGCAACACGCCTTCGGCCACCACATCGACGCCGCAGACATGCAGGCCGACCACTTGGGCCGCCGCAATCGCGCGTGCCGCCACATCGGGGTGGACGTCGTCGGTCACGTCGGTGGCGGTGCCCCCGGTCGACAGGTTGGCGTTGTTGCGCAGGATCACCCGGCGACCCAGGTCGGGCACCGATTCCGGCGTCATGTCTTGCATCGACAAGCGCGCCACGGCGATGTCGTCAAAGCGGATCTTGGTCAGCGAGGTGGCATGGCCATCACCGCGCTTCGGGTCGGCGTTCACTTTGTCGACCAACTGCTTGACGGTGTGGGTGCCGTCGCCGATCACATGCGGCGGGTCGCGGCGGGCAGCGGCCACCAGTTTGTCGCCGATCACCAGCAGGCGGTAGTCGCTGCCGGGCAAGAACTTTTCCACCATCACGACGCCGATGTCGTCGGCGGCGCGGTAAGCGCCTTCCATTGCAGCCAAGGTGCTGACGTTGACGGTGACGCCCTTGCCCTGGTTGCCGTCTTGCGGTTTGACGACGACCGGCAGGCCGATCTCCAGCGCGACCGCCCAGGCCTCGGCCACCGTGCTGACCGGCTGGCCGGTTGGCACCGGCACGCCGGCCGATTGCAGCAGCCGTTTGCTCAGGTCTTTGTCCTGCGCAATCGACTCGGACACGGCGCTGGTCGCATCGACCTCGGCGGCCCAGATGCGGCGCTGCTTGGCCCCCCAGCCGAACTGCACCAGGCTGCCTTGCGTCAAGCGCCGAAAAGGCACGCCGCGCGCCACCGCCGCGTCGACGATGGAGCCGGTGGACGGGCCCATGCGCACGTCTTCATCGATTTCGCGCAGCTTAGTCAGCGCCGCGTCGGCGTCGAATTGGCCGTTGTCGCGTGCCGCCACCACCAGCTTGCAGGCTTCCTCGAAAGCCAGCCGGCCGACATCTTCCTCGCTGTACTCCACCACCACTTGGTAGCTGCCCAGCTCGGCGGTGACATGGGTGTGGCTGAAGGTGACCGGGCAGCCCGCTTGGGCTTGCAGAGCGAGAGCGGCTTGCTCCAGCACATGGGCCAGCGACACGGTGCTCGGTTGCGCGGTCAGCTGGGCGCTGGCCGGGCGCAGCGCGCCGATGGCGGGGAAGAGGGCGCGCAGCCGGTCTTCAAAACCGGCGATGTCGGCAATCGACCGCTCCTCTGGCGTGCATTGCACGACAGCTTCAATCGCGGTGTGGCGGCTCCACATATTGGGGCCGCGCAGCGTACGGGTGCGGGAAACTTCCATGGTTCGACCTTCTCTTCTCAGTTGGGCTCAGGCAGACAAGAACGGTGCAGGGGGCAGCGTCGGCTTCAAGCCGGCACGCTGCCCTGCAATGTCGGCACGAAGGTGTCCATGCCGGCGGAAATCAGCTCCGGCGAAATATTCAAAGCCCAGGCGGTGGCCACGGCGGCCACCACGGTGGCGGCATCGATTTCGGCACCGGCTGTCATGCCGCTGCTGGCAAAGCGCTGCAGCAGCGCTTCGACGTTGGCACCGGCGGTTTCAGATTGGCCTTGCGCCAGCACGGCCGCTCCGCCTTGCAAAAACACCGCCCGGCCGCCGTTGGCGCGGTGCTCGACCAGGGCTTGGTTCTGCCCGTCCACCGCGTACAACAGCACCTCGCCGTCGCACAGGTCGGACATGTCGACCAGCAGCGGCTCGGCCGCATTGATGACCGCCACGCCGTCGCTCAGCACCACGTCGATCTGCGTGCGCAAGACCTTGAACAGTTGGTCTTCGTTGTTCACATCGTGGTCGGCCAGATCCTCCAGGCCGCCCATGTCGGTGACCACGCCGACCAGGCAACGGTCGTAGGACAGACCGTCGCGCAAGATCGACGCGGCGTTGTTCTCGATCACCACCGCGTCGATGCCGCGGTTCATCAGCAGGCGGTGCGCGGCCTCCCAGCGGGCGCTGTTCTTGTGCTCGACCCGGCGCGTGCCGAGGTAGAGACCGTCGCGGCAAGCCAAGCCGACATGGCGGCCGTTCAAGTGCAGCAGCCAAGCCACCAGGCGCGCAATCGTGTGGGTGCCGCGCGAGCCGGCCACGCCGACGATGGGGATGCGGCCGGTCTCATGTTCGGCAAACAGGTGGTCGATGATGGCTTTGCCGACCGGTTGCGGGCTGCCCGAGGCCGGCTTCAAATGCATCAGCAAGCCCGGCCCGGCGTTCACTTCGACGATGGCACCGTTCTGCTCTTGCAGCGGCCGGCTGATGTCTTCGGCCACCACGTCGATGCCGGCAATGTCCAGGCCGATGACGCGAGCCGCCAGCGTGACCGCATGGGCCACTTCCGGGTGGACTTCGTCGGTGCAGTCGATCGAGACATTGCCGTTGCGCTGAATCAGCACTTGGCGGCCGGCAGCCGGCACGGCGTGGATGTCCAGGCCCTGGCGTTCCAGGTCCAGCAAGATGACTTCGTCTTCCAGTGCGTTGATGCGGTTGAGCGGAAAGTCTTCGGTCAAGCCGCGGCGCGGGTCGCTGTTGATCTGGCTGTCGATCAACTGAGCCACGCTGTGCTGGCCGTCGCCAATCACCCAGGCCACCTCGCCACGGGCAGCGGCCACCAAGCGGCCGCCGACGACCAGCAAGCGGTGCTCGTTGCCGGGGATGTAGCGCTCGACCAGCACTTCGCTGCCGTGGGCATCGGCCAGCTCGAAGGCAGCCATCACGTCGACGCGAGTCTTCAAGTCCAGCGTGACGCCGCGGCCGTGGTTGCCGTCCGACGGTTTGACGACGACAGGCAGGCCCAGCTCTTGCGCGGCCTCCCAGGCGCTTTCGCCGTCCTTGACGGCACGGCCCTCGGGCACCGGCACGCCGCAGGCCTTCAGCAAGGTCTTGGTCAGGTCTTTGTCGCGCGCAATGCCCTCGGCAATCGCGCTGGTCATGTCGGTCTCGGCTGTCCAGATGCGGCGTTGGCGGGCGCCGTGGCCCAGTTGCACCAAGTTGCCGTCGTTCAGACGGATGTGAGGGATTTGCCGGTCGGTGGCGGCCGCGACGATGGCCGCGGTGGAGGGGCCGAGGTAGCAGTCGTCGAGCTTGTCACGCAGGCGGGCCACGGCTGCTGTCACATCGAAGGGCAGGCTGTTGATGGTGGCCATCAGCAGGGCCAAGCCCTCCGTCAGAGCGGAGCGTGCGACCTGCTCGTCGCGAGCGCGGAACACCATGCGGTAGACGCCGCGCGTCGAGGTGCTGCGGGTCTGGCCAAAGCCGGTCGGCATGCCGGACAAGTTGAGCAGCTCGATCACCACATGCTCCAGCACATGGCCGGCCCAAGTGCCTTCGACCAAGCGCTGCAAAAAGCCGCCGCGCTCGCCGACACCGCAGTGATGCTCGATCAACGCCGGCAAGGCGAGCGAGATCCGGTCGGTAAAACCGGGGATGAGATTCGTCGGGAAATCTTCCAGTTCACCTAAGTCGAGCCAGACTTCCAGCACCGGTCGGTAGGTCCACACATTGGGGCCGCGCAAATAATTGATGCGCAACAGCTTGATGTCTTCTTTCATGCTCATGGGTGGCGGGCCTGATCAGGGCCAGATTCTTTAGCGAGTGGGGAAGGTAGGGCGCAATTGTGCGCCCAGTTGCGGACGCTCAAATCGAGCCGGGCGCTGTGCGGCCGGGGCCATTTTGGCCTGCCGCCAGTGTGCTGCGGCCTTGCAGCAACGGGCTGGAATCGCGGTAAGGCGCGTATGAGTGAAAATCCGGCTTCAAACATCGAATGCGGCCCGCTCGGGCCAGCAAGTTCAAAAACACAATGCACAGTCATCATCCTGTTGAAGCGTCTCCGCAGCATCCTCAATGGGCGTCTGCCCAAGCCAAGCTGCGTGCAGGTGAGAACGTCGTGGCGCCGCTTGAGGTTGACCTGGACTCGCAATGCCGCTTTGCCCAAGGCCTGCTGATCCTGACTCCGCAGCGCGTGTTGGCCTGGGACCCGGCTACTGCTGCATGGAGCGAATGGGCGCTGGCCCCCGGCCTGAGCCTGAAGCTGTCCGACCACGGCGGCATCGGCAGCCTGGAGTTGCTGGACCCGACATGCCGGCTGGCGCTGTGGCGCTTCACGCTGGCCGTCAACGTGCAAGCGCAGCGCTGGATGGAGCAGTTTGATCGTCAGCAAGCGCGGCTGGCCGGTGAGGTGACGCCGCCCGGCGAGGAGGTCTCGCTGTGCCCCGCTTGCCAAGCGCCGCTGCCGCCGGACAGCGAGGTCTGCCCGGTCTGCGCTCGCGAGCTGCACACGCCGCCGTCCACTTGGGTGCTGTTGCGGCTGTGGCGTTTTGCCCGGCCTTACCGGGGCCAGCTCTTGCTCGGCTTTGTGTTGACGCTGATGTCGACCGCCGCCACGCTGGTCGCACCGTACTTGACCATGCCGCTGATGGACGAGGTGCTGATCCCGTTCCAGAACGGCCAGAAGATCGATCCCTGGCTGGTCGGCGGGTATTTGGGCGGCTTGGCCGGTGCGGCCTTTGCGGCCTGGGGCTTGGGCTGGGCGCGCACCTATTTGCTGGCGCTGGTGTCCGAGCGCATCGGGGCCGACCTGCGTACCGCCACCTTCGAGCATTTGCTGCAGTTGTCGCTGGATTACTTTGGCGGCAAGCGCACCGGTGACTTGATGTCGCGCATCGGCTCGGAGACCGACCGCATCTGCGTCTTCTT
>CANFYD010000200.1 GCA_947450745.1 Burkholderiales bacterium | reverse complement strand
CTATCCCGACCAGTTCATCCAGGTCTGTGAAGACACCGGGCTGATCGTCGAACTGGGCCTGTGGGTGATGCAGGAGGCGTGCCGCACGATGCGGGCCTGGCAGTTGCGATTTCCGCGCGAAACGGCGCTGTCGATCAGCATCAATGTCTCGGCGCGCCAGTTTGCGCAAGCTGATCTGGTGCAGCGCGTGAGCGAGATCATCGAGCAGACTGGCATCCAGCCCGCCTGCGTGCGCCTCGAAATCACCGAAAGCGTGACGATGGGTCAGGTCGAGCAAACCATCCGCGTGCTCGGTCAGTTGAAGGCGCTCGGCGTGTTGTTGAGCATCGACGACTTTGGCACCGGCTATTCCTCGCTCAGTTATTTGCACCGCTTCCCCGTCGACATCTTGAAGATCGACCGCTCGTTTGTGTCGCAAATGGACGCCGGCAACGATGGCCTGCAGATTGTCCGCACCATCATCAGCCTGGCGGACAACCTCGGCATGGCGGTGGTGGCGGAAGGGGCCGAGACGCAAGCTCAAGTGACACAGTTGAAGTTGCTGGGCTGCGAGTACTGCCAGGGCTATTTCTTTTCGCGCCCGCTCGCAGCAACGGCCGCCGAGCGGATGCTGGCCGGCCTCACGCCTGTCGAGCTGAGCCCGCCGAGCTGTCATTCAGCGGTGTCTGCCAGCCCGACTCCGGCTTGATGCGTCGTTGAGGCGCCGTTGATGTGCCGTTGATGCGCCGTTGAGGCGTGAGCTTGGCGCATCCGTGGAGCGCAAGACCTTCAACCCGACCGGATGGTGGGTTCGGTCCTATGCTGGCGAGCGTCGTCATCATGTTGCCTTTGCTTTCATTTCACCCGCTGCTCGCCACCATGCGTCGTCTCCTGCTGACTTTTTTACTTGCCGCCATGCCACTGACCAGTCACGCCACCGAAGAACCGGATTACGAAGTCATCAGAAAGCTCGAGACGGTGGAGCTGCGTCAGTACGCGCCCTATGTCGTGGCCGAGGTGGTGCTGAACAGCACGGCCGAGGCCGCCGGCAGTCAGGCCTTCCCTATCCTGGCCGGCTACATCTTTGGCAAGAACAAGGGCGAAAAGAAGTTCGCGATGACCGCGCCGGTGACCCAGAGCGCGGTGTCCGCGCCGGTCCGCATGGACATGACCGCGCCGGTGACCCAGGCCGCCGTGCCGGGCGGCATATTGGTGCAGTTTGTCCTGCCCAAGGGCGTGAGCCTGGCGTCTGCGCCCGAGCCGCTTGACCCGCGCGTGCAACTGCGGCTGGTGCCGGCCAGCAGCCGGGCGGTGATTCGGTACTCGGGCACTTGGTCTGAGTCCAACTACCAAGAACATCTGGCCTTGTTGAAGACGGCGCTGGCCGCAGCCGGCGTGGCCACCGAAGGCGAGCCGGTGCTGGCACGCTACAACGCGCCGTTCACGCCCTGGTTCATGCGGCGCAACGAGATCTGGTTGGCCTTGCCCTGACGCCGTGGCGAGCGTGGCGGCTGGCCTGCGGGCAGGCGATGCCCGCCATGACGCCGTCGCTGAACAGCGCATTGACCCCTGACGAGCCAGTTTTTCAGGTTCAGGTTAGATTCAGCTGTGCGATTTCTGCTGTTTTTGCCGAATCGCGTTTGTGCGTTTGCCAACAAGGCCGTCCCCGTCATTCAGGCCGCCCAAGCCCATTAGGTCAGGCTTCAGGCCTTCTCCTCCTCATCCAGCCGCCGTCAAGGCGGCTTCTTTTTTCCAACAGCGAACTCCCTATGACCGCTTTCACCATCAACGGCAAAGCCGTTGCGAGCCGGGCCGATCCCGTCACCCCCTTGCTCTGGGTCATTCGTGACGAAATCGGTCTGAAGGGCAGCAAGTTTGGCTGCGGCATCGGCATGTGCGGTGCCTGCACCGTCCACGTTGACGGCCGGGCCGTGCGCTCCTGCATCACGCCGGTTGGCGCGGTGGCGAACACCCAGATCACCACCATCGAAGGCTTGTCGGCCGATGGCCAGCACCCGCTGCAAAAGGCCTGGATCACGACGCAAGCACCGCAATGCGGTTACTGCCAGTCGGGCCAGATCATGCAGGCGGCCACGCTGCTGAAGGATCACCCTACGCCGACCGATGCCGACATCGACACCGTCATGAGTGGCAACCTGTGCCGCTGCATGGCTTATGTGCGCATCCGCAAGGCCATCAAGCTGGCGGCTGCAGAAATGAAGGGGGCAGCGTCACATGCTTGATCGACTCATCAAAAAACACAAACAGAGCCAACAGGACGGCCCGACCGCTTCACTGGCTCGTCGCAGCTTCATGATTGCTGCGGCCGGCACCGGTTTCACGCTGGCTTTTTTGAGCCCGGTGATGGCTGCAGCGGGCGCTCAAACCGCCGCCGCGCCGGTGTTCGACCCGACCATCTGGTTCCAGATCGACCGGGACGGCATCGTCACCGTCAACATTGCCAAGGCCGAGATGGGTCAGCACATCGGCACGGCGTTGGCGCGCATCGTTGCCGATGAACTGGAGGTGGCGTGGTCCTCGGTGCGGCTGAACTATGTCGACACCGACCCCAAGTGGGGCTTGATGATCACCGGCGGCAGTTGGTCGGTCTGGCAGAGCTTTGATCCGCTCAGCCGCGCCGGTGCCGCCGGGCGCATCGCCCTGATCGACGAGGGTGCCCGCTTGCTGGGCGTGGCGGTAGCCGATTGCCAGGCTCGCAACGGCGTCGTCAGCGCCGGCAAGCAATCGGTCTCCTATGCCGACATCGTGCGCAAGGGCCAACTCGGCCGCACGTTCACGCCCGAGGCGCTGAAGGCCATCACCCTGAAGACGCCCGAGCAGCGCCGCTTGATCGGCCGCGACGTGCAGGCCATCGACGTGCCTGAAAAGACCAACGGCAAGGCCATCTACGGCATCGATGCGGTGGTCGAAGGCATGGTCTACGCCCGCCCGTGCATCCCGCCGACCCGCTACGGCTCCAGCGTGCTGTCGATCGACGACAGCGCCGCTCGTCAAATCAAGGGCTACCTCAAATCGGTGGCCCTGAACGACCCGTCGAACACCGTGCCCGGCTGGGTGATGGTGTATGCCGACAGCTACGCCGCCGCCAGCCGCGCGGCCGACCTGGTGGTGGTCAAGTGGCGCGCCGGTGCCACCGCCAAAGTGTCGGAAGCCGACATCCAGGCGCATGCTGAGCAACTGATCGCTGACGCCTCGGCCGGCTCCTTGGTGGTGGCCGATGACGGCGTGGAAGCCGCCTTTTCGAACGCCAAACTGCGGGTTGAGCACGACTACACCACCAGCACCGTGCTGCACTTCCAGCTGGAGCCGGTCAACGCGCTGGCCCTGGAAAAAGACGGCGTCTGGCATATCCACACCGGTAACCAGTGGCAATCGCTGGTCTTGCCCACCTTGGCCCAGGCGCTCGGCGTGGACGCGGCCAAAGTCGTGATGCACACCTATTTGCTCGGCGGCGGTTTTGGTCGCCGGCTGAACGGCGACTACGCGGTGCCGGCAGCGCTGGCGGCGCAGGCCATCGGCCGCCCGGTCAAGATGATTTGCAGCCGCTCCGACGATGCCCGCTTTGATTCACCGCGCTCGCCGTCGAAGCAGCGCCTGCGCATGGCGTTCGACGCCAAGGGCAGCGTCACCGCGATGGAGCACAGCGCCAGCGCCGGTTGGCCGACGCAAGTGCTGGCCCCCGGTTTCATGCCCAAGGGCAAGAACGAGCGTCCCTACGACCCGTTCGCGATTGCCGGTGCCGACCACTGGTACTCGGTCGGCGCGCACCGCGTGCGGGCGATCTCGAACGATCTGGCCAGCAACACCTTCCGTCCGGGCTGGTTGCGCTCGGTGGGTCCTGGCTGGACCAATTGGGCGGTCGAGAGTTTCATCGACGAAGCGGCCTTGGCCGCCAAGCTTGACCCGTTGGCTTTCCGACTGGCTTTGCTTGACGGTCGCGGCAAGAACGCGGGCGGCGCGCCGAACGCCGTGGGTGGCGCGGCCCGCATGGCCCATGTGTTGCGCCGGGTGGCCGAAAAAGCCGGCTGGGGCAAGACGCTGCCGGCCGGTACCGGCCTGGGCATTGCCAGCACCTTTGGCCAGGAACGCGACATGCCGACCTGGACCGCCTGTGTGGCGCAGGTGGCGGTTGATGCCGCCACCGGCAGCGTGCGTGTCGTCAAGCTGTTCATGGTCATCGACGCCGGCACCATCATCCATCCGGATGGCGCGCTGGCGCAGGCCGAAGGCGGTGCCTTGTGGGGCCTGAGCATGGCGCTGCACGAGGGCACCGAGTTCGTCGACGGTCAAGTCAGGGACACCAACCTGGGGGCCTACACGCCGCTGCGCATGGCCGATGTGCCGGAGCTGGACATCGAGTTCGTCGCCAGCACCGCGACCGCCACCGGCATGGGCGAGCCCCCCACCACGGTGGTCGGCCCCGCCATCGCCAACGCGATCCAAGCCGCCGTCGGCGTGCGCTTGCGCGACCTGCCGATGCGGCCAGCCGCGCTGCTCAAGGCTCTGGCGGCGAAACCGACCGCCTGAGGCAAGGCCACGCTCGGAGGGCGCGTGGCCGTCGTAGTGCGGGTCGCGACCCGCGTGCGGTCGACGGTGGCATGCGTGTTGCACTCGGCCGGCCCGGCGGAGCTGCGGTGCCCACCGCTAGCCTCCTTCGCGGGTCGCGACCCGCCCTACAGGGCGGAGTCAAGCCGGTGGTTCAATTGCGCACTTCGCCCTGACCCAACACGACCCACTTCATCGAAGTGAGGCCTTCCAGGCCGACCGGGCCGCGGGCGTGCAGCTTGTCGGTGGAGATACCGATTTCGGCGCCCAGGCCGTACTCGAAGCCGTCGGCAAAGCGGGTGCTGGTGTTGACCATCACGCTGGCGGAATCGACCTCGCGCAGGAAGCGCATCGCGTTGGCGTGATTCGTCGTCAAGATGGCGTCGGTGTGGTGGGAACCATAGCGGTTGATGTGGGCGATCGCCTCGGCCAAGCTGTCCACCACCTTGATGCTGAGGATGGGGGCCAAGTATTCCTCGCTCCAGTCGGCCTCGGTCGCAGCCGTCACGACCGCGCCGGGCAAGGGCCCCAGCAGAGCCAGCGTGCGCGGGCAGCCGCGCAGTTCCACGCCCCGCGCCGTCAGCAGCGCGCCGATGTGGGGCAGGAAGTCGCCAGCCGCTTCGGCATGCACCAGCAGCGATTCGGTCGCGTTGCAGGGGCTGTATTTCTGCGTCTTGGCGTTGATGACGACCGTCAGCGCTTGCTGGAAATCAACCTCGGCGTCCACATAGGTGTGGCAATTGCCGTCCAGATGCTTGATCACCGGCACCTTGGCCTCGGCGCTGATACGGGCGATCAAGCCTTTGCCGCCGCGCGGGATGATGACGTCGACAAACTCCACCATCGTGATCAGCAGGCCGACGGCCGCGCGGTCGGTGGTGTTGATCATCTGCACCGCTTCGGCCGGCAAGCCGGCCTCGGCCAGTGCCAAGCTCACCAGTTGAGCCAGCGCCAGATTGGAGTGCAGCGCCTCCGAGCCGCCGCGCAAGATGCAGGCGTTGCCGCTCTTGATGGCCAGCGAGGCGGCTTCAATGGTGACGTTCGGGCGGCTCTCGTAAATCATGCCGAAGACGCCCAGCGGCACGCGCATTTGGCCGACGCTGATGCCGCTGGGGCGGCGCTTGACGCCGGTGATCTCGCCGACCGGATCGTGCATGGCGGCTAATTGTTCGCAGCCTTCGGCGATGGTGGCAATGACGGCAGGAGTCAGCTTGAGCCGGTCCAGCAGCGGGGCGTCCAGCCCGGCCTTGGCAGCAGCGGCCAAGTCGCGGGCATTCGCCTTGGCCAGCGCCGGGCCGGCTTGGCGCAGGCGCCGGGCCAGCGCCTGCAGGGCCAGGTTCTTGGCCGCCGTCGGTGCAGCAGCCATCACGCGCGAGGCTTGGCGAGCGGCAACGCCGACGCCCGTCATGTAGAGGTTCAGATCGGAAGCAGTGGATTCAGTCATCTCGGCATTTTCACCGATGTGGCCGCCAGTCTTCCGCCAGTCCTCTGTCAGCGCACTACTTCAGCAACTCGCCCGCCGCGTCGCGCTGCTCCAGCGGTTGGCGGCCCCAAGCCTTCAGCTGCGGCAAGACCTTGGCAGCGTCGCCCACCGCCACGACGATCAAGCCCGGCGCGTCCACCTGCTGCCGGGCCGCAGCAAAGGCGCTGGCGGCGTTGACGGCGGCAAACTTGGCCGGCAGCTTGACGATGGCATCGGGTGCCAGGCCCAGCGACCAATTGCTGGCGTAGCTGCTGACGACGACGCGGTTGGTGTCGAACAGCCCCGGCAGCGACAACAGTTGCGCATTGCGCACGCGGGTCAACTCGGCTGCGCCCATCGGCTTGGCGCGCATGCCGTCGATCTGCGCAAACATATCGGCCAGCGCCGCGCCGGTCACGTCGGTGCGCACGCTGCCGCGAATGCCGAACAGACCGCTGTCGCGCCCCATCGCGTAGGCCGAGTAGATGCCGTAGGTGTAGCCCTTCACCTCACGCAGCTCGTTGTTGATGCGGGAAGTGAACATGCCGCCCAGCGCCGCGTTCATGACCTTGATCGAGGCGCTTTGCGGGTCGGCGGCGCGCGGCCCGGCCGCCACCACGGCCAGCGCGGTTTGCGCAGCACCGGGTTTGTCCACCAGCACCACGCGGGCGCTGCTGCTGCGCACCGGGGCGGCGGCACGCACCGCCACGGCGCTCGCCGGGCGCGACCAGGCACCAAACAGCGCTTCGGCTTGGCCGCGCAACTCGGTCTCGGTGATGTCGGCGGCGACCACCAAAGCGGCTTGGTCCGGGCGGTAATGTTGCTGCCAGAACTGCTGCAGCGCGGCGCGGTCGGTGGCCTTGATGGCGGCCTCGTTGCCGAGCGAGCTGACGGCCAGCGGGTGACCGGCGCCGTAGACCATTTGGTTGGCG
>CANFYD010000199.1 GCA_947450745.1 Burkholderiales bacterium | reverse complement strand
TGGCCGGCCGTGACCATTGCCACGCCGTCACCGATCACCTGCAGCGCCGGTGCATCCAGCGCCAGTTCGGCCAGCGTCGCCGAACCCAACTGCGCCCCGGCCAACAGGTCGATGCTCGAATAGCTGCGCAGCAGCAAGCGATCGGCCGCCGCCAATTGCGTCAACAAGCCCGAACCAAGCAAGACGCTGTCGCTTTGCAACAAGCTGCCGCCGCCGAGCTGAATGCGCGGTGCGCCCAGGCCGATACGAGAAGCCGTCAGCGCCAAATCGGGTGCCAGCAAGCTGCCATGCGTAGCGTCCAGCAGCAAGGCGCCGCCGCTGGCGTTCAACTGGACACCGGCCGCCACGCTCAGATCACCGCTGAGGCGCTGGGCGCCGCTGCGGGTCAGGCCGGTGGCCGCATTGCTGCTGACCAGCAAAGCGGCGCCGTCACCGTTGACTCGCCAGTCCACACCGGCCGCTCCGCTAACCCCAGCTGCCAGCAGCGGGCTGTAGACCGAGGCGCCGCTGGCCAAGGTCAATTGCTGCTTGGCGGCAAGCAACAGCGTTTGCGCCTGCAGCGGCTGTTCGGTCGCGTTCAGCACCAACTCCGAGCTGCGCACGTCCAGGGCTTGAGGATCGGCCAGGCTCAGCGGAACTGCGCCGAGCACCAGGTTCTGAACCCCCAGCGCGGACAACTGGCTGGCCTTCAGCAGCAGCGTGCCGCCGTCCCCAGCCTGCAACTGGCCGCCGACCTGAATCCGGTCGGCCGCAAAGTAGGCCGTGCCGCCCTGGCCCGCAGATCCAGCCGTGTCCTTGGTGGCGGCAAAGTTGATAGCGCCTTGCAGATCGGCGCGCTGCGACGCCACCACCAGGCTCCCGGAATCGCGGGTCAGCGCCGGCACGGGCAAATCTTGCAAGGCGGCCTTGGCGCTGAAGAAGTCATCCGCCAACGCAAGCCGGATCTCGCTCGACTTGCGGGCCTGCGCGGGAGTCAACACTTGCCAGCTGCTGGACAGTGGGTCCAGCAGCGTCGTGCCCGCCCAACCCAGCTTGGCACCGACCAGCACGCTGCCGTCATCCCGAAGCGCGCTGCTGCCCACCGCCAACGCGGTGCCGCTCAGGCTCGGGCGGATCAGAAACGCCCCGTCCAGCAAGGCATAGCGAGCCGGCAACAAGGTGTAGGTGCCCGCCGGTACCGGACCGCCGGAGCCCAAGGTGATTTGCCGGCCAGCGGCTGGCACGCCGGTCATCGACACATCGGCCGCGCCGCTGCTGGGCAGGCCGGGCATGATGGCAAAAGCGCCGTCGGCGCCGGTGAAGACATCGGCCGAGCCACCCGGCCCCGCCACAAACTGCCAGGCCAGCAAGTTGCCGCCGCCGCTCAGGTCGGCCAACGCGCCAGCCGCCACCTTGACCTCGCCCTGCGCAGATTGCAGTTGGATGGATTTAGCGGCGGCGGCGCTGATGCCCGTGCCCAACTCGCGGCCCGGTGCGATCCATTTGTCACCACTCCAGGTGCCGTACAGCAGCTGCTGCCCGCCGCTGCTGACCGAGGTCTCGCTGCCGGCCAGCAAGGCCAGCGCGCCGTCGGCCTGCAAGCTGATGCTGCCGCCCGGCGCGCGCAAGCGACCACCCTGTTCGATTTGAGCGCCCTTGACGATCAGGCTGCCGCCGGCGCTCCAGGGCGCAGCGGGGCTGCTGCCTTGGCTGGCAAAACTCAGCTTGCGGCCGCTCGCTTGCAGGAGAAATTCGGTGTCGGTGGCGGGGAAGATTTGCGCCGCGCTCAACACCAGGTCGGCACCGGTGTTCAGCTGCCCGAACAACCGGCCGGACGCATAACCGTGGCTTTGCAGCAGCAGGTCGCCGCCGCTCTGCAAGGTGAAGTGGCCCAGCCCCTGAGTCAGCAAGTTGCCGTCCAGCACCAAGCGCTGATGGGCTTGCAACAGCAGCGCAGCGCTGCCGCTGCTCGGAGTGGCCAGCGGCCGCTGTGCGGTGCTGGTGTCCACCGGCGTTTGCGTGTTGGACCAAATCAGTTGCGGCGCCGACAGCTGTGCCGAGGCGCCACCGTTCATCGCGATGACCGGCGCATCCAGGCTGAGGCTGCGGACCAGATTGAGCGCCACGCCGCCGTCGATGGCGATGCGCTCGCGCGCCGTCAGGCTCAAGTCGGCCGCGCCGCTGGACTGCACCAGCGCCGCCGAGATGCTGGCTTGGCCGCTCAAGGCGGTGGGCAGTTTCAAGTCGGCCGGGCTCAAGCCCTGGGTCGCCGACGTTGTCGCAGCGCTCAAACGCAACTCGCGCAGCGGCGGCAGCGTGCTGATGTCGGCCGTGATGCTGGCCACATCGAGCTTGATGGCGATGCGCCCACCGCTTTGATAGGCAGCGCCGGCAAAGGCGCGCAAATTGCCTTCCAGCAACAAGTCCTGGTTGGCGGCCACCGACAAGGTACCGGCCGCGCTGGCCAGCACCTGGCGCGCCACCTGCTCGCTGCCTGCCACCCGCTGCTTGACGTCCAGCTCGCCGGCGGCACCGCTGATGTCGATCAGCCCACCCTGCTGCCACACCAAGCTGCTGCCGTAAGTGCCGCTCGCGTCCAGGCTGACCGTGCCGCCGGGCAGCAAGCGGCCCTGCAGCAGTTTGTCGGTGCTCGGCTGCAGCTGACGCAGACCGGCCACATCGATGCGACTGTTGCCGCCCAGCCAGAGGTAGCGGGCGATCTCAGCGTCCTGCGCATTGCTGCTGCGCGACAGCTTCAAGCTGACCTGGCCGGCAGGCGCCACCAAACTGCCGTCCACCGTCAGCGCCGTGCCGGCGGCCAGCGCCAATTTGGCCGTCGGGGCCAGCGCGATGCTGCTGCCCTCAGCCATGTTCAAGCGCCCTTCCGGCCGCCCCGCACCAAGGCCGCTGGAAGCCAGCGTCAGATTGACCGGCTTGGCATAGCCGCTGCTTTGTGCGCCGAGCGAGAGCACTTGGCTGGCCCGGCTGCCGCTTGGTGCCGCACGCGCCGCTGTGCTGGCTTGCCACAGCTGCAGCTGCGGACTCAATTGCACGCCTGCGGCCAAGTTCAGGTAAGCCCTTCCGTCCAGCGAATAGCTCTGAAAACCGCCTTGGCTGAAGAACTCAAGGCCCAAATTCAGGCTGCTGTCCGGCGTGCCGATCGACACAAAGTTGATGTTGACCGACGGCGCCACCAAGCTGAGGCTGCCGCCCTGCGTCATCGAGTAAGCGCGCAATTCGCCACCCAACTGCAAGCGCCGCGCCGCCGCGTCCTCGGTGAAGGCCGCCACACCGCTGCTCAAGCTCAAGCTGCCAGCGGCCGCGCCGCAAACCCGCTCGGCAGCGCAATCGCCCACCTTGCTGCTGCCGGTGACCAAGGTGCCGCCGGACACATCGAGCACCGACCCAGCGCCCAGCAAGACGCTGCCGCCGCTTTGCAAGTTGAGGCTGCCGCCGCCAAGGTTCAGCGCTGAGGCTTGCACGGCCAAGGCATCCAGCGCCGCATTGACCCACAGGCCGGACACATCCAAATGCACCAACGGGGCCACCTCGACCAAACCGGCCAGGCTGCGCAGCGTCAGCTTGCCGGCAGCGGCGTGAATGTCAGCGGCGATGTTGACCCGCCCCGCTTCGGACAAGAGCTGGAAGGAGCTGCCAGCTGGCAAGTTCAAGGCCTGCGTCAGCGCCAAATTGCCTTCGGCCACCACTGCCACATCCTGAAAGCCGGACGCCATCAAACGCGCCACCGACAAGCCGGACTCGGCCTCGACCGGCGCGCTCAGATCTGAGCGCAACAGCGACCATTGACTCTCGCTCAGGCGCGCGTTGGCCGTGCCGAGGCTGAACGCCCGCAGCAGCGCGCCGCGATAAGTGCTGCCGCCGAACTCGCCGACGTGATCGAGCGCGCCCAAGCGCAAGCGCCCGACAGCTGCCAAGGCATCCAAGCCGGCCAATTGACGCCGGCCGGCCAGGCTGCTGCCCGCCAACTGACCATCCAGCACGATGTTTGGGGCCAGCACCGTCAGGCTGCCTGCGCTTCTGCCCTCGACATAGCCGGCTTCCAGCCGGGCCGCTGTCACGCTGGCGTAATTGATGATCGGTCCCCAGCGGTTGTAGCGCGCTTTGTTGCTGCCGGCGTTGGCGATGGCGGTGTAGAGCAGATCCTTCGGCGCGCTGTTCAGCGTGTAGGTCTGGCCACTGCTGCTGTAAAGCAGCGTCGGCCGCACTTCGGCCGCGCTGTAGCTGACCTGACCGCCCGCCACCGACAAGCTGGAGTCGGTGTGCGTGAACACCGCCTCACCGGCCAGCAGCTTCAGGCTGCCGCCACTGGCCAAGCGCTCGCTGGCGCTGCGCTGCACGCTCTTGCGGTAGCTGTCCAGATCACCCAGGATGGGCGAGCTTTGGCGCAGGTCCAGCGTGACCTTGTTGCGATACAGCAGTCCGTCCTTTTGCAGCGGGGCGTCCTTCAGGTCATTGCTGCCCAGCAGCTCGGTAGTGATGAACTGGCTGGCCACGCTCAATTCGGTGTCGCGCGTGCCGGACAAATCGATCACCGCGCCAGCGTCGATGCCTATCCTGCCGCTCTGTGCACCCAGGTCCAGGCCGACGCGATCAACCAGCCCGGCACTGTAGTTGGGCGTCTTCAAGGCACGCAATTGCGCCTGCGCGCCGGGCGCAATGATTTGCGCACCCTGACCGACGACGATGTTGGCGCCGGCCAGATCAAGCCGGGAGCGGGTGAAGGTCGCGTTGTCGTCCGACGTCAGGCGCTGGCCGTTGGCGCCGGTGTTTTCGGCCAGGATTTCGGTGCGGCTGCCGGCACCCAGCAGCAACTCGCCGCTGACCGAGGCGCGCTTGTAGCGCTCGTCCGACGGCGTGATCGAATCGGCCACTGGGTCCAGCGCATCGCCCTGCGCTTGCAGCAGGATCGAGCCGTTTTGGGACACGCTGGTGCTGGCGCTGATGCGGCCGGACTGATTGACCGCCAAGCCGACCAGCGTGGTGTTGCCGCGCGGTGTGTTGATCACGCCGCTGCTGCCGTTCAAAACCGAGCCGGCCCCGGTCGCCATGCCGGCGCGACCGACCTCGACCAGCAAACCGCGCACGGCCGGCACATCCGGGTTGACCTCGGAGGCATACAGCAACTCCGATGTCGGCAGCTTGTAGTAAACCTCGGGCCCGCCAGCCAGCACCACTTGGCCGCCGGGCGCTCGCAGCGTGCCGTCGTTCTCGACCCGCTTGGCGAACAAGAAAATGCGGCCGCCCTCGGCCGACTTCAGCTCGGCACCGGCATCGACTCGGACAAAGTTCTTGCTGTCGACAAAATCGGCTGGCGCGCCGTCATACCTGAACGCCGAGCTGCCGCCAGTGATGTTGGTGACGAACCCGTTCAGGTAGTCGCTGTCACGCAGGTTCAGCGCGGTGGCCACCAGGTTGCCGACGTCCACGCTGGACTTGACGCCGAACAAAATGCCGTTCGGGTTGTAGAGCAGCACCTCACCGCCATTGGTGGCACTCAAACGGCCAAAAATCTGGCTAGGTGCCACGCCGCTGATGCGGTTCAACGCGCTGCTGCCCGGCTGCGCCATGTCGAAGGTGACCGAGCTGGCCGCGCCGATGTCGAAGCTCTGCCATTTATAGATGGCCCGAGCACTCGACTGCTCGATGCGCATGTCGGCACCGCCGGCCGCATTGGCGACGCCCACGGGCAGGCCCGCTTGACCCTGGCCGTTGACGCGCCAGCCAGCCAGCGCAGCGCCGGCCGGCCGGGGCAAGGCGTTGGCCGCCGGCGCGGCGATGGGCAAGACGCGCGACTGCGCCATCGCCTGCAGCGGCAAGGCGCTGGCCAGCGCCGCCACCAGCGGGCGCAACATCCAGCGCGCCCAGACACGCTGACGCTGATCGGCCTTTTTAACGGGCAAGACGCGCGACGAGTGATGAGCAGAGGAGGCCATGGCGAGGTCAGTTGAACGCAGTGAATGCAGTGGGTCGGTGAAGTCGGCAAGGACGGGAGTCGGGAGTCGGGAGTCGAAATCAAAAGCGCAAAGCGGCACGCAGATGGACATGCTGGCTGTCAGCATCCGGATGGCCGGGCACTGGCCTGTGGCGTTGCGCCCAGTCGATCGCCAAGCTGACGCCGGACCGCACTCCCAGGCGCAGACCCAGGCCAGAACCCAGCAACGGCGTGCGGCGCTGCTGGCCTGCCTCGACCCCTTGCAAGCTGACGCGGGCGGCATCGACAAAGCCGTAAACCACCAAGTCGCTGAACCGCGACGTGGCGCTCGCGTCAAGGGCCGCCAGCAGCTTAGGGGCCAGATTGCGGCTGCGCAGCTCCAGCGAGGCCAGCAACCCCATGTCCCCGGCGGCAACACCCTCGGCATAGCCGCGCACAGTGTCTGCGCCACCCACGGCGAACTGCTCGGCACTGGTCAGCGCTTGCGTGCTGAGCTGACCGCTCAAGCGACCTGCCAGCTCGATAAAGCCCAGACCTTGCGTGCCGCGCCAGTCGAAGCGCAGGGTAGAAAAGCCGCCGTCGGCGTCGCGCCGCTTGCAGGCAAATTGATCTTCGCTGCCGAAAGAGCCGTCGGCCAATTGGCAATCGGCGCGCTGGGTTTGCAACAGCGGGCGCAAACCGACCACCGCCGTCACGCTCAACTGCTGCTGCGAGGAATCCCCCCACCAAATGCCGTTGTAGCCGGCCTGCAGCGGCATGTAGCGCAGCGGCGCAGCGATCATGCCGGCGCTGGTGATCACGTCCTCGCTCAGGTTCTTGTAATCGAAACCCAGGCTCAGGCTGTGGCTTGAATTGGCCAGCGGGCGGGTCATCGCATAGCGCAGACCCATCGTCGTGCCGCGACCCAGCACGCGAGTGCCGCCGAGCGACTCCAAGTCGCTGCTGGAGTTGACGTAGGACAGCGCCAGCGAAGCTCCGTCCGACAGCGGTGCCAGATAGTTGAAGACGAACACCTTCGATTG
>CANFYD010000198.1 GCA_947450745.1 Burkholderiales bacterium | reverse complement strand
CGACTTTGCCGAACTGGGCGGTCTCTGCGTGGCCCGCTTTGCTCCGCGTCACAGCCTGCAGCGCCCGCTGGGCTGGCAGCCGCTGGCAGCGGATGCGCAGCACGCGCTGATCATCGGCGCAGGGTTGGCGGGCGCGGCTTGCGCGTGGGCGCTGGCACAGCAAGGCATTCAATCGACGGTGGTGGACGCCCACGCGGCCCCGGCTCAAGCCAGCTCGGGCAACCCCGGCGGGCTGTACCACGGCACGCTGAACCCGGACGACGGCCTGCATGCGCGCTTCAACCGCGCGGCTGCACTCGAAACCCAGCGCGTCCTGCGCAGCTTGCCGCCGCTGCCCTGGCATCAACAAGGCCTGCTGCGCCTTGAAACTCAGCGCGACACCGCGCAAATGCACGCGCTGATCGCTCAGCTGGGGCTGCCGGCCGACTATGTGCAGGCCCTCGGCGCTGCAGAAGCGGCAAGGCTTTGCGGACTTGACCTGCAACAGCCGGCCTGGCTCTACCCCGGCGGTGGGGCGCTGCCGCCGCCAGCCTACGTTGCGGCCCTGCTGAAGTCGGCCGCCGCGAAGCTGCAGCTGAACCAGCCCATCGCGCGCCTGCAGCGGCGTGGCGAGCAATGGCAAGCTTGGGGCCCAGACGGCCAACTCGTCGGCGAAGCGCCCTTGGTCGTGCTGGCCGGCGGCGTCGAAGGCTTTGGCCTGTTGCAAGACTTGGCCCCCGACTTGGCCGCACGGCTGCGCCGAACGCGGGGACAACTGAGCCACCTGCATGAGGCCTCCAACTCAAACTCCGACTCAACCACACCCCGACCTCGCTTGCCGGTGGCGGGCCTCGGTTACGCCATAGCCGATCCAACCGGCGGTCTGTGGTGCGGAGCGACCAACCAGGACGAAGCAATGCAGGCCGCCATGGACAACACGCTGCGCGCCGCCGACCATCAGCACAACCTGCAGCAATGGGGCCGCTTGGCCCACATCAACCCACCGCCCGCTGCGCAGGGCGGCCGCGTCGCTTGGCGCTTGGCCGCACCGGACCGCCTGCCCCTGGTCGGCGGCTTGGCCGAGCCGGGCTACAACGGCCGCCAAGACCAGGCACGCTTCATCCCGCGCCTGCCCGGCTTGGCCGTCTGCATGGCGATGGGTTCACGCGGCATCAATTGGGCCGCACTGTGCGGCCAGGTGCTCGCGGCTCAAGTGAGCGGCGCGCCCTGCCCGCTTGAAGCCAGCCTGCTGGACGCCATTGACCCGCTGCGTTTTGCCGTGCGGGCCGCGCGCTGAAGCCAAACGCGCCACGGAACGCGTGGGCCCAAATTGAGAGCAGGATCCTGATGGCAGACTGATCGTTCACCCTAGCGACCGTCATTGCCCGCAATAGCAGGCCCCCAGCAAACAAGGAAGCTCAATGTCCATGCAAGCCAAATCGCGTCGCCCCGTTGGACGACAGACAGCCACCGAGCCACGTCGGAGCAAGGCAGCTCAAACGTCAGGGCACGCCACACGAACGGAACGAATTGACCGGTATCACGGCTGTGCAGCCCGAGCCAGTGACAGGACAAGCCAAACGTGACCTCGACGCCGGTCTGGTCGACACGGACATGCGGGTGGCGCCGGGCTTGGACGCGAAGCTCCGCGCCAAGCTGGTGCCCGGCCCTGGTGGCAAAGCTCCGGAGCCGGAAGCGGGCGCCTGACCGGCTCATCCACACGCCCTACCCAACACCGGTGCAAGGCGTCACCGAAGCTCGACCCACGAGGCACCGAAGCGCCAGTGCAAACGGGACCGTCAGGTCAAGAACTTAATTGGGCTGGGTGTCGATGATCTGCAGCACCTTGCTCAGCAAATATTGCCTGTAATCAGCGATGGGTATAGCTGCCGAACCGCGCGATTCACCGTCAGACCAACTGATCGTGGCGTCGAGTGAGGTCTCTACGACCTCACACAGGCCCGGTCGGATGGTGATGTTGACGCCGTCCCCTTCGCGGTATTGCATTTTGCCGGTGATACGCGCTTGCTTGATCATGGCGACTCCAAAGTCTAAATTGAATGGACATTCCGGTACCGAAGTACCGCCGCATGGCCTCGCAGCAAAGCTTCGCTGTGCTGCGCATTTTCGCTCAGCCTCCGAGCTGCGAGTTCGGAATCGAGGACTTGCCTGGCATGCGCTCGGCCTTGCATGCTGCAGCTCAAATGACCCCGCAGGAATAACGGCAGCCATTCTTCCGTCATGCGGATCTGCCAGCCTCAACGCTCCTGCGGTTTCATAAATTCCAACGCGGCACCGGGATCTTCTTCACCAGCCGCCGACGCATTGATATCGTCGTCGCCCGGGTCGGATGACTGAGCGTTGCCAGCATCGGCCTGACCGGCCGCAGCTTCCCGGTGATTCAACGCCACCTTGCGAGCGCTTTTTGTTCCAGGCTGCGCGTTGTGATTCGGTGCAGCAGTGAAGGATTTATTTTTCATGATGTAGCAGGTGTCCATTGAGGCCTTCCGTTTATGCGCCCCATACAGGTTGGCAGTCGGGGTCAATTCAGCAGCACTTGTCTGAGCTCAACTCGGCAGCTGCGCTTAACTTGGGGGGCCAGCGCGGCCCCTGCGGTGATCAGCCAAACTCGTCGCTGCCGTCCGCCGAATCGGTCATCAACGCCATAAACCCCAAAGCCTTGGCCCTAAAGCACCCCCCAACACATGGGGAGGCTCAAGGCACCGGGGCCAAACAGTGCATGACAGGATTGATCCAGGGCCTGAAGTCAATGGCTGCGGATAGACCAAGAACCACCGGCAACGATGAGATCTTGCTGGTATCCAGTCAACATGTCGGTGCGCTACCGAACATCTGGCGCATTGAAAAATATCCGTTCACGAACACACAGACCGACGCCGGTGGCCTGCCCGTCGTGATTCGGCATCAGCACACCACGATTCACACAGCAAGGTTCATCCATGACGATATGAAGTTGCTGTTTGATAGCTGTGTTTCTTGAGAGCATCCCAGGCGCCTGGCGGTGCCCTACGTTCGCGAAGAAACGGTGTGCTGGCCTGCTTTTTGCGAGGTGAATCCAACGCCTTGTCTTCCATCTGCGCTCATCTGCGTCGTCTGCGGATAAGGTTTCTTGGCGATTGGATCGCCGCACAGTCGTCCCAGGACAGCCGTCCAAGAACACATCCGCAGATGACGCAGATGGACGCAGATAACAGCCATCGAGGTGGCAATCCAGGCTGCGACCGGCGTGTCGTTGCCCGGCCTACGCACAGCTTCTGACTTTGGATGCACAGGCTAACCCGCTCACCGAAACGTCCTGAATCGGCCATCCTGATGAACGCATTGACGTCACTCTCGACGTCAATCGCCAAAGAAGGAGACATCGATGAGCGATCCGAGCTTGAAACTGTGGGATGGCGGGGCTGCAGAAGAGCCAAAAGAGGCAGAAAAGGTAGCAGGTGAACCAGCAGCGCCGCTCAGCCGCCGGCACTTGCTGGGCTATGCGGTATCCGCCCCGGTGATGACGGTGGCGGCGGGCTTTGGTGCGAACTTGGCGCTGCCGTCGTCAGCCCACGCCGCGCCGCTGCCCTTGACGCCGCCGGACTCGGTCGACTATTACGACCTTGGCGACGCGCTGGTGCAAACCTCGCTGCCGACGATGCCGCTGGTCAAGCTGTCGGTCGGCCTGGACGGCAGGATCACGCTCGATTTGCCGCGCCTGGAGTCCGGCCAGGGCATCGCCACCGCCTGCGGCATGATGGTGGCCGAAGAATTCGATGTGCCCTGGAGCGCGGTGCTCGTGACCGCGTCGGATGCAAGGCCGGAATTGCTATTCAACCAAGTGACCGGCGGGTCCTCGGCGGTGCGCTGCTTCCACGCCGCCCTGCCCTTGCTGGCGGCGGCCGCCCGGGCGCGCCTGCTGGCTGCTGCCGCACAGCAATGGGGGGTGCCGGCCAGCAACCTGTCGGTCAAGGCCGGGCTGGTGATCTCAACCGACGGCCGCAGCAGCGGCTACGGCGCGTTCACCGCCGCCGCGTCCTTGCTGCCGCTGCCGACCAACGCACGGCCCAAACTGGCCGCGCAGTACAGCGTGATCGGCCGGCCGGCAGGCCGACTGGACGCGCGCGACATCGTCACCGGCAAGAAAAAGTTCACGCTGGACCAGCTCGTACCGGACGCCAAGCCGACGATGTTGCTGATGCCCACGCAGATCCGGGGCTCGGTGCTGCGGGTCAACAACGCGGCGGCCGTGCAGGCCATGCCCGGCGTGATCGCTGTGGTGGTGATTCCTGAGGGCGGCTCGGTCGTGCCCAATCCACGCGGCGTGGCGGTGATGGCCGAGACCTTCGGCCAAGCCTGGACGGCGGCCAATGCGCTCGACGTGACCTGGGGCGACGGCCCACTGAAGGGCCAATCCAACGACTCGCTGCAAGCGACGCTGAAGGCGGCCATCGCGCCGCTGGCGGTGCCGCCGCTGGGCGCGCTGACGGTCGAGGGCGACTTCACGTTCGCGGCGGCCGCGCATGCTCCGCTGGAGGTGGAATGTGCGATTGCCGATGTGCGCGCGGGCAGCGCCGAGATCTGGGCCGGGCTGCAAAGCCCCATCGTCACCCAGCAGTCGATTGCCCTCGACCTGGGGCTGCCGGTGAGCAAGGTCACCGTCCATGTGGTGCCGTCGGGCGGCTCGTTCGGGCGGCGCTTGTTCTGGGACCCTGTGCAGGTGGCGGTGCAGGTGTCAAAAGCCACTGGCCGCCCTTGCAAGCTGATGTATCACCGCATCAACGACATGCGCCACACCCGTCTGCGCCCACCGCAATATCACAAGGTGCGCGCCACCCTGCTGCTCGGCAAGGTGCTCAGTTACGAGCAGCGCATCGCGGCGGTGCGCTTGGATGTGCGCCATGGCTTTGGGGACATCTTCACCGCAGCGGCCGTCTCGGCACCGGCCGGCGTGCAGCAGTCGATCGGCAATGGCGCGACCGAACAGGCGTTTTTCAAGACCATGGTGTCGTCGCCCTATAACTTCGGTATCAGCTCCAAGGTCTTGACGCCGGTGGCCATCGACATGAACACGGTGTCCTACCGGTCGGTGCACATTCAGCCGGCGCGCAGCGTGGAAGAGATCATCGTGGACGAGATCGCCAAGGCCTTGAGCAAGGACCCTGTGGCCTTCCGTCTCGAATACCTGCGCGACGCGCGGGCGCGCGCCGTGCTGCAGGCCGTGGCTACGGCCAGCGGCTGGGGCAAGTCCATGCCGGCCGGCTTTGCCCAAGGTGTGGCCGTGCACCAGGAGTCGCGCTCGTTCACCGCCTGTGCGGTCGAGCTCGATGCCCGCGTGCTCAGCGCCGTGCAAGTGACGAAAGCGACGATTGCCATCGACGTGGGCCTGCCGATCAACCCGACCGGCATCGACGCGCAGGTTCAGGGCGCGCTGGCAGAGTCGATCTCACTGGTGCTGACGGCCGGGCTGCATATCCGGGACGGTTTACCGCTGGAAGGCAGTTATTCGCAGTACCACTTCGCGCGGATGAAGCATTACCCGAAGGACGTGAAGGTCATCATCATGCCGGCCAACGGCAACGCGATCGGTGGGCTGGGCGAGGTCGGTCTGTCGGCCAGCAGCGGCGCGATCGCGAACGCCTATGCGCGGGCCACCGGCCTCAAGCCGCGCAACTTCCCGCTCAACTTCCCGGTCGACTTTGCCCCGGTCGCGCCGGGCAAGTTGCCCAACCCCGTTGTTGTCCCCGTCCCCCGCTGAGGAGCGCACCATGCCTATTCAAAACTTCACCGTGAACGGCAAGACGGTCGCCGTCGAAGCCCCCGACGACATGGCGCTGCTGTGGGTGCTGCGCGACAAGCTCGGCATCAATGGCGTCAAGTACGGCTGCGGCATCAATGTCTGCAAGGCCTGCACCTGCCATGTCAACGGCAAAGCCGTGACGGCCTGCTCGACCCGGGTGATCGACGTAAAGGGTTTGACCGTCACCACTATCGAGGGTTTGGCTGTCGGCGACACCTTGCACCCGGTACAGCAAGCGTGGCTGGACCGCGATGTGGCGCAATGCGGCTTTTGCCAGCCAGGCCAGATCATGGCCGCCGTCGACCTGCTGCGGCGGACCAAAACCCCGACCGATGCGGACATCGATGCGATCGAGAACGTCTGCCGCTGCGGCACTTACGGCCGCATTCGCGAGGCCATCAAGGCGGCCGCGCTGATGATGCCGTAGCGAAAACTGCTGCCTAGGCGTGCTTAAAAACTGAGTGTCTTGACCCCCGCCGCCGTACCCAGCAAGCAGACGCTGGCGCGGTGGCGGGCGAACACGCCGACGGTGACCACGCCGGGCCATTGGTTCACTTCCGTCTCGAAGGCCAGCGGCTCAGCGATCTGCAGGCCGGTCACGTCGAGGATGTGGCAGCTGTTGTCCGTCACGCAGCCGGGGCGCAGGGTGGCCACGCCGCCCATCGCAGCAAAGCGCCGCGCCACTTGGGCGGCGGCCATCGGGATCACCTCGACCGGCACCGGGAACTTGCCCAGCGCCTCGACCAGCTTGGATTCGTCGGCAATGCAGACAAACGAATCGGCCAGGTCGGCGACGATTTTTTCGCGCGTCAGCGCCGCACCGCCGCCCTTGATCATGTGGCCGGCGTGGTCGATCTCGTCGGCCCCGTCGATGTAGACGCCCAAGCTCTCCACTTCCGAGGCTTCCAGCACCAGGATGCCCAGCGCCTTCATCCGCTCGGTCGAACGCAGCGAGCTGGACACCGCGCCGGCGATGGCGATGCCGCTGGCGGCCAGCGCGTCGATGAATTTATCGACGGTGGAACCGGTGCCCACACCGATGATGCTGTCCGGCTGAACGTAGTGCAGCGCGGCTTGGCCGACCAGGGTTTTGAGTTCGTCTTGGGTCATGGCGGTGGGGGATTGGGGCTGAAGGGCAGCCATTATCGCCACCCAGCCGCAGCAGTAGGCCAGGCAAATCCGGCCCGGAACAACGACCGACAGCGGAATCTAT
>CANFYD010000197.1 GCA_947450745.1 Burkholderiales bacterium | reverse complement strand
GCCGACGAGGTTTACACGGCCCCTGCCAGCCTGCGCGAGCGGGTGGAGTTGCCGATTTCCTTTCCGCGCTGGCGCTGGCTGGATGCGCCGGTGCTGGCCGAGCCCCTGACTCCGGCCCTGAAGTCAGAGCTGGCCGCTTATTTGCTGGAGATCGCCCTGGGGCTGGCGCGCGGCAACCCCGAACCGTTGATCCAAGCCCAGCGCTTGCGGCTGGAGGAGCTGGCCTTGGCCTATCAGCGCCCGCTGGCCGACGATGTGAGCCGGCTGCGCGCGCATTTGCAGCAACTGCATGCGACTGAGCCGTTCAAGCCGGTGCTGCCCACCAGCGCCAACTTAGTGTTGCGCCCGGTGGCTGGCGGCCGCTTGCTCGAATGTCTGGGCCTGGACGGCGGGCCGCTGCTGCATAGCCCCCGCGCTGGCGGTGGCCGCGTGGCCTGGCCCTTGCGCGTGGCGGCGGTGGAGGGCAAGTTTTATGTGTTGCGCTAGCCGTGACCACAGCAACGGGCGGTGCCCCCGCTATGCTGTGCGCAATTTTGCGTAAGTCTCAATTTGGAGTGTTTGCATGATTTTGCTGACCGTGCTCAGCTACAACGGCGCGCCGACCACAGGTCTGGCGGCCAGTTTTGATGAACTCGGCGGCAGCATCGGCCGGGCCGACAACAATCAACTGGTCTTGCCCGACCCGGAGCGCAGCATCTCCCGGGTGCATGCCCGCATCTTGTTCCGGGGCGGTGCTTATGCCGTGGTGGACAACGGCAGCAATCCGGTCTCGGTGAACGGCTGTCCGCTCGCTGCAGGCGTCGAGCAAACGCTACAGCCGGGCGACCAGTTGCAGATCGGCGGCTACTTGTTGGCAGTGTCTGAAGGCGCAGCAGCGCGGGTCAGCGCCGACCCGTTTGCCGATTTGTTCGGCGACATCAGCAGCGGCTTGGCTACGCCGGCCGCCCAGGCCGCGCCTGCGGCTGCCGCTCCATCGCCGCTGCGTGCGCCGGCTTGGCCGCCCGCCCAGCCACCCGCGCCGACTTTTGCTGGAACGCCAGCAGCCGGGTTTGCGCCCGGGCAGATCCCGCATGACTGGGATCCATTTGCCGCCGACCCGGTCAGCTCGCTGTCGCCAGGTTCTCCAGTTTCTGCACCGGGACAGCCCGGTCAGCCCTTGGGTGACCTGCAGTTCGGCCCGGCCTCGGCCGATTCGCTCGACGACCTGTTCGGCCTGGGCGGCACGCCGCTGGTGGGTGATCCGCTGGGGGCTGCGCCAAAAGACGCCTTGCTGATCCAGGCCAACACGGCCGGCCACGCCGACCCGCTGCAAGCGCTGGCCGGTGCCGGCCGCCTTGCCGCGCAATCAATGCCCGACCACGGGTCCGAGCTGAACGCGGCGATGCCGCTGGCCCGCCCGGCCTCCGCACCGATCGCGCCTGTCGCACCGATGGCCGCCGACGCACCCGCTGCACCGGCCATCCCGCTGGGCGCGGTGTTCTCGTGGGATGAAGCGCCCGACAAGGGGCCGACGACCGTCCCTCACTACGCGATGCGCGCCGAGGCCGTTGCTGCTCCAGCGCTGCCGCCATCCCCAGTTGCAGCTCAAGCTCAAGCAGCACCGCCGCCCGCCGCCTCGGCCGGTGAAGCGGCCTTGTTGGCCGCCTTGCTGGAGGGCTTGGACGCGCCGGGTTTGCGCATCGAGGCGCTGACGCCGGATTTGATGCGCTTGGTCGGGGTCTTGTTGCGCGAGGCCACGCGCGGGTCGGTGGAGCTGCTGGTCGCCCGGGCTGCGTTGAAGCGCGAGTTGCGGGCCGAGATGACGATGATCGTGGCGCGTGAAAACAACCCGTTGAAGTTCTCGCCCTCGGCCGAGGTCGCGCTGCAATATCTGCTCTCCAAACCGCTGCCGGGCTTCATGGCGGCGGCACCGGCGATGCGCGATGCCTTCGACGATTTGCGTGCCCACCAGCTCGGCGTGATGGCCGGCATGAAGGCGGCGCTGGACGGCGTGCTTGAGCGCTTCAACCCGCAGCAGCTCGAAGCCCAATTGACGCAGAAGTCCAAGCTCAATGCCTTGCTGCCCTCGCTGCGCAAGGCGCGCTTGTGGGAGCTGTTCCAGGAGCTGTTCGGCCAGCTCTCCAGCGAGGCGCAAGACGACTTTGAAGAGCTGTTCGGCAAGGCCTTTCTGCGCGCTTACGAGGCTCAGCTCGATCTGCTGGGCAACGAGCCGGGTCCCAAGTGATGGGCGGCTTGCGACTTGACGCCGCGTTGTTGACCGACCGGGGCGGGCGGCACTACAACGAAGATGCCTGCGGCCATTGGCAGTCCGGCCGCCAGTGGTGTGGCGTGTTGGCAGACGGTGCCGGCGGCCATGGCGGCGGCGACATTGCCTCGAAGCTGGCGGTGCAACAGTTGATCGGCCTGTTTGCGCGCGAGCCTTCGCAAGACGGGCCGGCGCTGGCTGCGCTGCTGCGCCGCACCAATGACTTGCTGCTGGCGCGCCGCGCGCCGGGCACCGCGAGTCAGGACATGCACAGCACGGTGGTCAGCCTGGTGATCGACGTGGCCGATGGCCGCATCCACTGGGCCCATGTGGGCGACTCGCGCATGTATTGGTTTCGCGGCGGCCGCTTGCTGCGGCGCACGCAAGATCACAGCTTGGTGCAAGCGCTGGTGGACGCCGGCATGTTGTCAGTTGATCAAATGAACACCCACCCGAAGCGCAGCGAACTGCGCTCGGCGCTGGGGCTGCCGGCCGAGCAGTTGGAGGTCAGCCACGGCGATGGCCCTGAGCCGGTGCAGGCGGGGGATGCGTTCTTGCTGTGCACCGACGGTCTGTGGGAATACGTAGACGACGCCTTGCTGGAGAGCAGCTTGGCGGCCGCGCCGGATTTGCAGGGTTGGCTGGACTTGCTGGCCGCTGCGGTGCGGCGTTTGGCCAGTCACAAGGCCAGCCATGATAATTTCACCGCTCTGGCGGTCTGGGCCCGTTCGGTTTGAGCGCGGTTTGATCGTCAACTCGTCAAAGGGAGCAAGCGATGGCTTTTCATTGTTGTACCGGTGGGCAAATGAAGTGCAGTTTCGGGGCCGCGCCGTCGGTCTTCAGCGCCACGCCCAAGATGGTGATGACCGGCAATATGCCGGCTGGCAACATCATGGATTTCGTGCCCATCATGAATATCCCGCCGTTCGGCATGTGCCAGAGCACCAGCAATCCGATGGTGATTGCCGCCACCGCCGCCGCGCTGGGCGCGATGACGCCGATGCCCTGCATTCCGGTGCCGACCGGGCCTTGGGCTCCCGGCGCTCCGACGGTGCTGGTGGCCGGCATGCCCGCGCTGAACGATTCCTCCATCCTCAATTGCGCTTGGGCCGGTGTGATCACCTTTGCCAAGCCTGGCCAGATGACGGAAAAGGTGCCATGAGTTGCGCTTTCCGACGAGCCTCTCGCCGCGCCCTTCGCGACGTCTGGCCGTGTCATCTGCGGCTCCGCGCTGCCCTCCTGCAGCCCCGAATTCAAGACAACCGAGCCGACGACCATGACCTGGCATAACAAAGTCATGTGGACGGAGGGCATGTTCCTCCAGCCACAGCATTTTCAACAGCAAGACCGCTATGTCGGTCGGCAAGTGGACGGGCGGCTGGCTGCGCTGGTGGCCTGGCCTTGGGGCTTTGTCGGTTTGCAGGTGGACGAGGCAGCGCTGCTGCAGGGCCGTATATCGGTCAACAGCGCGCGCGGCGTGCTGCCCGACGGCCTGGTTTTTTCAATCCCCGACGATGATCCGGCCCCGCTGGCTTTCGAGGTGCCGGCCGACGCCCGCGATCAGCTCGTCGTGCTGGCCCTGCCGCTGGCCCGGCCGGGCGTGGCCGAAAGCGATGTGGAAGGCAGCGATACCGCGATGCCGCCGCGTTACCGCGCCATCGACATCGAAGCTGCCGACAGCCATGCCGCCAGCCTGCGCGAAGCGCCGCTGCAGATCGGCCGCCTCAACCTGCGGCTGATGCTGGCGCGCGACGCCAACGAGGGTTACGCCACGCTGGGCGTGGCCCGCATCATCGAGCGCCGCGCCGATGGCCGCGTCACGCTCGACCTCAACTATGTGCCGCCGATGCTGCATGCGCCGGCCCACGCGGTGCTGGACGGCTATTTGCGCGAAGTCCACGGCATGCTGCACCAGCGCGGCGAGGCACTGGCGGCTCGTCTTGTGCAGCCGGGGCGTGCCGGTGTCGGCGAGATTGCAGACTTTTTGCTGCTGCAGACGGTGAACCGCCAGCAGCCGCAGTTTGCCCACCTGCAACGCTTGCCGGTGCTGCATCCGGCCCGGCTGTACGAGCTGTGCCTGGGCTTGGCGGGCGATTTGTCGACCTTTCGCGAGCAGCGCCGGCCGGCCGCTTATCCGGCCTACCGGCATGACGACTTGGCCAGTTGTTTCCGCGCGGTGATGGCCGATCTGCGGCAATCGCTGTCGATGGTGCTGGAGCAGACGGCGATCCCGATCGAGCTGCAAGACCGCAAGTTCGGCATCCGCGTGGCCCTCATCCCCGACATCGAACTGCAGCGCACTGCCAGCTTTGTGCTGGCCGTCAATGCGCAAATGCCGAGCGAAGCGCTGCGAGCGCGCTTCCCGACGCAAGTCAAGATCGGCCCGGCCGAGCGCATCCGCGATCTGGTCAACCTGCAATTGCCCGGCGTGACCTTGCGGGCGATGCCGGTGGCACCGCGGCAGATTCCCTACAACGCCGGCTTCACCTATTTCGAACTGGAAACGCGCGGCAACGAGCTGTGGAAACAGCTGGAAACCTCCGGCGGCCTGGCCATGCATATCGCGGGGGATTTCCCCGGCCTGGCGCTGGAGTTCTGGGCCATCAGAAGCTAAGGAAGAGTGATGAGCGACAAAGACAAGGCACCCGACCCGTTCTCCGCTTTCGAATCCGATCGCACCATCATCAAGCCGAGTGGCAATCGAGCCAAAGCAGCGTCGGGCGGCACCATGCCGCCGGCGGGTGGTGGTGGTGGTGGTGCTGCTGCTGCATCCCCCGCCGTCGAGCTGGGCTTGCTGCCCAACGCGGCGCTGCTGGGCCAGGCCAGTGTGAATCCGCTGGTGCAGGCGGCGGCGGCCTTGCTGGCGGCCGCGCCGCGCTTGCGGGCGATGCCCCGGCACCCGAATCCGCAAGCGCTGCGGGCCTCGCTGACCGAGTCGATCAAGCAGTTCGAGCAGGTGGCGCGAGCCCAGAATCTGCCCAACGAACAAGTCGTGGCGGCGCGTTATGTGCTGTGCACCCTGCTGGATGAGGCCGCCTCCAGCACGCCCTGGGGCGGTGCCGGTGCCTGGGGCGCGCAAAGCCTGCTGGTGCAGTTCCACAACGAGGGCTGGGGCGGTGAAAAGGTTTTTCAACTGCTGACTCGGTTGGCCGAAAACCCGGCCCAGCATCGCAACCTGCTGGAGCTGATCTACATGGCGCTGTCGCTCGGCTTCGAGGGCCGCTACAAGGTGCTGGACAACGGCCGCGCCCAGCTCGACAGCTTGCGCGAGCGTTTGGCGCTGATGCTGCGCCAGCTGGCCGGCCCGGCCGAAAAAACGCTGTCCACGCAGTGGCAGGGCGTGCAAGAAGCGCCCAAGCGCCTGCGCGACGGCATTGCGCCCTGGGTGGTGGCAGTGGCGGCGGCCTTGCTGCTGCTGCTGGTGTTCGTCGGCTTGCGCCTCAGCTTGAGCGCGCAAACGGATGCGGCGTTCAGTGCGTTGGCCGGGCTGGATGCCAAAGCCGCCGCCACGCCCGCCGCGCCCGCCGCGCCAGCACTGGCACCGGCGCCTGTCCCCGTGCTGGCCGCCGCCGCGCCGACGCCTCGGCTGGCGCAGCTGCTGCAAGCCGACATCGAGGCCGGCACGGTGCAGGTGAAGGACTTTGCCGACCGCTCCATCGTCACCGTGCTCGGAGACACCTTGTTCGACTCGGGCAGCGCCGATGTGGCGGGCCGGGCGCTGCCCTTGTTCAGCCACATCGCGGCGGCCTTGAACCAGGTGCCGGGCCGCGTGCTGATCACCGGCCACAGCGACAACCAGCCGATCCGCTCGCTGCGCTTTCAGTCGAATTGGCATTTGTCGGTGGCGCGAGCGCAGAGCGTGCGCGACCTGCTGGCCGCCACCGTCACGGCGGCCCGCTTCAGCGCCGAAGGCCGCGCCGAAACCGAACCGGTGGCCGACAACAGCACGGCCGAAGGGCGCGCCCGCAACCGCCGCGTCGAGATCACGCTGACGGTGGCGGCGCCCGAATGAGGGCCGGCGCGATGCTCAACTTGAGGTCCAGCCCGGCCGCATACCCCTCGCCTGAAGCCCAACCCACAAGGGACGGAACCTACTCATGAAGCGCTTTTTTCAATGGTTGCTGAGCCCCGCCGTGCTCGGCACGCTGGCTATTCTGGCTTTGTCGGCCTTGATCTGGTGGCTGGGCCCACTGATTTCCATCGGCACAGCCACACCGCTGGCGCCGGTCTGGGTGCGACTGCTGGTGTTGCTGCTGGTGTGGGTCTGCTGGTTTGGTCGGCTCGCGCTGCAAGCCTGGAAGCGCCGCAAGACCAACGCGGCATTGTTGGCCGGCCTCGGCGCCGGCCCGTCCGCCACCGACAAGGAAGCGCAGTTGCTGGCCCAGCGGTTTGCCCAAGCCGGCCAGCGGCTGAAGGCCACGGCCGGCCGCTCCTGGTGGAGCGGCGAGCAGTATTTGTACGAGCTGCCCTGGTATCTGTTCGTCGGCGCACCGGGCTCGGGCAAGACCACGGCGCTGCTGAATGCGGGGCTGCAGTTCTTGCTTGCCGATCCGGCGAAAGGAGCGCAAGCGGGCGCGGTACAAGGTGCGGTCAAGGGCGTAGGCGGCACGCGCAATTGCGACTGGTGGTTCACCCAGGATGCCGTCTTGATCGACACCGCCGGCCGCTACGCCACTCAGGACAGCGACCGCGATGTGGACGCCAGCGCTTGGGACAACTTTTTGGCCCTGCTGAAAAAGACCCGACCGCG